>NZ_JBQQCE010000770.1:0-2782 GCF_052245645.1 Streptomyces sp. KR55
GTGGCCTCGCGGACCAGGGCGTGGGCGAGGTCGGCGCGGGAGGTGACCGGACGGGGCGCCGCGTGGGTGGCGATCCGGTAGTCCGTGACGTCGCTGCGGCTGACGAGCCGGCCCGGGCGGACCAGGGTCCAGTCGAGCCCGGACTCCTGAACGACGTTCTCCATGCGCCGTACGTCCTGGTGGACGGCGCGTCGGCCGGTCAGCAGCGCGGCCCCGCGGCGCAGCCGGGCGCGGCGCGGCTCGTCGACGGCGTCGAGGCCGGCGTGGCTGACACAGACCAGCCGCCGCAGGCCGTGATGCACCATCGCCTTGACGATGTTGTAGACCCCTTGCGAGTAGACGGTGCCGGGTCTTCTGGACGGCGGCGCGCCGATCACCGAGATGACCGCGTCGTGGCCCCACATGACCCAGTCGACCGCGTCGGCGTCCATCATGTCCGCGTCGGCGACCTGCACCCCGCGGTCGTAGAAGGGGAAGTCGGCGGGGCGCCGGGTGATCGCGGTGACCGTGTGACCCTCGGTCACCGCCATGGCGGTGACCAGGTGACCGGTCGGGCTGTCGGCGCCGAACACGACCAGTTTCATGCATTCCCTCCTCGCGCACGGACGTAGCGCGGCCAGGCCTTCGGGTGCGGTGGGGGACGCACATGGGTGTACGGCGCTTTTCGAACTGCGGGCTCTCGACCTGCGCGTCTTCGAGGTTTCTCGAACAGTGATCGGGTACTGGTACATCGATCGAGCGCGCCGATCAATGTACTACCATGAGTCTCGCCCCTACGAAGAGCCGGGAAAGGGCGGTGGGTGTCATCGTGAGCAAGCCGCGGAGCAGCGGTCGCGTGAGCTCCGGAGCCGCGCAGAGCGTCTGGCTGCGCCGCCCGCCGACGCCGCGCAACGAGCCGCCACTGTCCAGGGAGCGCATCACCGAGGCGGCGATCGCCCTGCTGGACGAGGAGGGTATGGAGCGGTTGACCATGCGCCACCTCGCGGAGCGTCTCGGAGTCGGTGCCACGACCCTGTACTGGCACATCGACACCAAGGACGACGTCATCGACCTGGCGATCGATGCCATCTTCGCCGAGGCCCCGCTCCCCGAAGGGGACACCGGCAGCTGGCAGGAGAACGTGGTGGCCCTCCTCTCCGGATGCCGGGCCATGCTCCTTCGGCACCCGTGGTCCGCCGCGCTGCCGCTGCGTCGCCGGCCGTCGATCGGACCGAACTTCCTGACCTGGCTGGAGTTCCTTCAGGCGACCCTGGCGCGGGCCGGGTTCGAGGGGCGGCAGGTTCAGGCCGCCTGCTGGGTACTGTACAACCACGTCCAGGGTTCCACCGCCAGTCAGTCCAGCCTGCGCTGGTCCGGTACCGAACGGACCGCTGCACAGGAGCAGTTGAGGATGCAGCAGGACAGCTACCCCACGCTGGTCGAGTACGAGTACATGCTGGACGACGCCTGGGACGAGAACTTCGATCTCGGCCTGAAGTACATCCTCGACGGACTCCAGGCGCAGATCGCGGCCTCGCACTGACGTCCCCTCGGCGCTCCATCGCGTAGCACCCGTGAAGTGGCCGGAGTTGATCCCCCGGCCCGCGCTCATCTGACAGATCCGCAGGCAGCGGCTGGACCACGCAGAGCGCGCGAACTGTCCTGATTCCATGCGGATCCGCCGGCCCCGGTACGCCGTCCCCCGCACGGCGCCATGAGTGGCAGTGGGCGGAACCGCCATGAGCGGCGGGGCACACGGGACGACATTGGAGCAGACCATGATCACATGCGGTGCCGCCCACGGCGCACGGGGCGTGCTCGGTACGGGGTCCTACGTACCCAGTCGCGTCATCAACAACAAGGACATGAGCGGCCTGGTCGGTGTCTCCGAGGAGGCCATCCTGCGGAAGACGGCGATCCGCGAACGGCGTTGGGCGAAGCCCGAGGAGGCCACGTCGGACCTCGCGGTCGCCGCCGGCCGGGCGGCCCTGGAGCAGGCCGGCATCAGGGCCTGCGACCTCGGTCTCATCATCGTGGCGACCTCCACTCCCGACTCCCCGCAGCCGGCGACGGCCTGTGTGGTCGCGGACGAGCTGGGCGCGGGCAACGGCACCGCCGCCTTCGACGTCAACTCGGTGTGCAGCGGCTTCGCCTTCGCCCTGTCCGTCGCCGAACGGATGCTCGCCGGCGCCTCCGCCGACCACGCCCTGGTCATCGGCGCCGACGTGTACTCGCGCATCCTCTCGCCCACCGACCGGCGCACGATCGTGCTGTTCGGGGACGGCGCCGGTGCCGTCGTGCTGGGCCCGGACGGCCGGCACCGGATGCTCTCCACCCGGCTGGCCAGCTTCGGGACCGCCCGCGAGCTGATCGGCGTACCGGGCGGCGGCAGCCGGATGCCCGCGACGGAGGAGACGCTGCGCGAGGGCAAGCACTACTTCTCGATGAACGGCCGGGGCGTGACAGAGTTCGTCGAGGCGCAGGTGGTCCCCGGTATCGAGGCGTTCCTCGCGGACAACGGAGTGCGCCACGACGAGATCGCGCACTTCGTGCCGCACCAGGCGAACGGACGGCTCCTGGAGAGCATGACCCAGGGCCTGGGCATACCCTCCGACCGGCTGGCCACCACCGTGACGCGCTACGGCAACACCGGCGCCGCCTCCGTCCCCATCACCCTGGACCACCTGGCCCGTTCGGGAGCGATGGCCGCGGGTGACCTGGTCCTGCTGGCGGCGTTCGGCGGCGGCATGTCCATGGGCCTGGCGCTGCTGCGGGCCGGCTGACCGTACCGGCCGCGCATGAC
>NZ_JBQQCE010000771.1:0-2782 GCF_052245645.1 Streptomyces sp. KR55
CGCGAGGACCGTGCCGTCGAACGCATCGAGGCCTTCCTGGAGGGCTTCGGCGGACTCCAGGTCGAGGTTGTCGGTCGGCTCGTCCAGGAGCAGGGCGGTGGCGCCCTCAAGTTCCAGCAGGAGGATCTGGAAGCGGGCCTGCTGGCCCCCGGAGAGCCGGTCGAAGCTCTGCTCGGCCTGGCCGGTCAGCTCGTAGCGGCGCAGCCGGGACATGGCGGCGCCCCGGTCCTGGGCGTGTTCGCGCCACAGGATGTCGAGCAGTGACCGGCCGGCCAGCTCCGGGTGCGCGTGGGTCTGCGCGAAGTGGCCGGGCACGACCCGCGCCCCGAGCTTCCACTCCCCGGTGTGCGCCACGTCGTCCCCGGCGAGCAGCCTGAGGAAGTGCGACTTGCCGGAGCCGTTGGAGCCGAGGACGGCGACCCGTTCGCCGTAGAAGACCTCCAGGTCGAAGGGTTTCATCAGCCCGGTGAGTTCGAGTCCCTTGCAGGTGACGGCGCGGACGCCGGTACGGCCGCCCTTGAGCCGCATGCGGATGTCCTGCTCGCGCGGCGGCTCCGGCGGCGGGCCCGCCTCCTCGAACTTGCGCAGCCGGGTCTGGGCCGCCTGGTAGCGGGACGCCAGCTCGTGGCTGATCGAGGCGGCCTGACGGAGGTTCAGTACGAGCTTCTTCAGCTGGGCGTGCTTCTCGTCCCAGCGCCGGCGCAACTCCTCGAAGCGGGCGAAGCGTTCACGCCGGGCCTCGTGGTAGGTGGCGAAGCCGGCGCCGTGCACCCAGGCGTCGGCACCCGCGGGGCCGGGCTCGACGGAGACGATCCGCTCGGCGGCACGGGCGAGGAGTTCCCGGTCGTGGGAGACGAACAGGACCGTCTTGCGGGTCTCCGCGAGACGGTCCTCCAGCCAGCGTTTGCCGGGTACGTCGAGGTAGTTGTCGGGCTCGTCGAGCAGCAGCACCTCGTCGGTGCCGCGCAGCAGCGCCTCCAGGACCAGCCGCTTCTGTTCGCCGCCGGACAGGGTCCGTACCTGCCGCCACTGCGCCTTCTCGTAGGGCACGCCGAGCGCGGCCGTGGTGCACATGTCCCACATCGTCTCCGCCTCGTAGCCGCGCGCCTCGGCCCAGTCGGCCAGTGCCTGCGCGTACCGGAGCTGGGCGGCCTCGTCGGATGGGGGCACCTCCCAGGCCCTTGAGGCACTGGGGGAGGTCATGATGGCGTGCTCGGCGGCGTCGACGGCCGCGGCGGCCTCGCGGATGCGCGGCGGTGCGACGGACACCAGCAGGTCGCGTACGGTCGTCTCGTCCCGTACGGAGCCCACGAACTGCCGCATCACGCCGAGCCCGCCGCTGACGGTGACGGTGCCGCCGTGGGGTTTCAGCTCGCCCGAGATCAGCCGGAGCAGGGTGGTCTTGCCGGCGCCGTTGGGGCCGACGAGGGCGACGACCGCCCCTTCGCCCACCCGGAACGACACATCGCCGAGCAGGGTCCTCCCGTCCGGGAGGTGGTACTCGAGGTGTGCGGCTTCCAGATGTCCCATGAGGCCGCATTGTGCGGGCTGTCCATGACCTGCGGCAAACGCTTATTCGGTCACGTCCAGCGGGCGCCCGGCGGGTCCGCCCTCACCCGCGGGCACCACCGTCGCGCCCGCCCACGACAGCGCCTTCCAGCCGTCGGAGGGTGAGCCCTCGAGGATCACCACGCCGGTGTTCTCCAGCGGGCGGGCGGCGGCGAAGGGCACGTCGACGTTGGCGGCGCGGGCGGCGGTCCACATCCGGATGGCGGCGCCGTGGCTGACCATGGCGACGGTCCCGGCGCCGCTGTCGGCGGCCTCGGCGACCACGGCGTCGTACCGCGCGAGCGCCTCCTCGCCGCTCTCCCCGCCCGGCATCCGCAGCGCGGTGTCACCGGCGGCCCAGGCGAACGCCGTCCGCATGTACTCCTGGCCGCGCTCGGAGTCGCCGGGCAGCAGCTCCAGCTCGCCGGCCGTGAGCTCCCGGATGCCGTCCCGGACGATCACCTCGAGCCCGCGGGCCGCCGCGAGCGGCTCGGCGGTGAGCTGGGTGCGTACGAGGGTGGAGGCGTAGACGGCCTCGATGTCCTCGTCGGCGAGGGCCGCGGGCAGGGCGGCGGCCTGGCGTTCGCCCAGCTCGGTCAGGCCCGGCCCCGGGACGGTGGTGTCCAGCAGGTAGGCGAGGTTGGTGGGGGTCTGGCCGTGGCGGACGAGGAGCAGGCGCATCGATGGGTTCCTCCGGGTGCCGGCCACCGCCGACGGGGCAGAGAACGGCGCCTTCAGGGTACCCGCGCCTGTATGAGCCCAGATGTCGACCTGACCCTGCCGAAACCCGGCCATCACATCCTGCGCGACCGGCTGCTCGCCCTGGACAACCGGCTGTTCGAGTTCGCCGCCGGACGTCACTGGCCCGCCGCCGAGCCCGTCCTGCCGAGGCTGAGCCGGAGCGCGAACCACGGTGTGCTGTGGTTCGCGACGGCGGGCCTGATCGCGGCGAGCCGCACCCCGAGGGGCCGCCGGGCCGCCGTGCGGGGCGTGGCCTCGCTCGCCCTGGCCTCGGCCACCATCAACACCCTCGGCAAGCGCAGTGTGCGCCGCACACGCCCGGTCCTCGACCCCGTCCCGCTGGTCCGGCAGCTGAAGCAGCAGCCGATCACCACGTCGTTCCCGTCCGGTCACTCCGCCTCCGCGGCGGCCTTCGCGGCCGGGGTGGCGATGGAGTCCTCCGCCTGGGGTGCCGTCGTGGCCCCGTTCGCGTTCTCGGTCGCCATGTCCCGCG
>NZ_JBQQCE010000772.1:0-2780 GCF_052245645.1 Streptomyces sp. KR55
GTCCAGGAGGAGCCACAGGGGGCGCTTGGTGTCCTCGGGGGGCGGGTGGCCCGCCTGCCGGGCGCGGTTGACGGCGATCAGCCGTCGCTCGGTCTCGGTGGTGGCCCACTCCAGGCTCGCCAGCGCCCCGGCAAGGGCGCACTCGACCGCCAGGACCCCGTCCCGGCCGGTCAGGCAGGCGTAGTCGCCGGTGCCGCCGCCGTCGACGATGACGATGTCGCCGAACTGCAGGGCCTGCAGGGCGATGCAGCGCAGCAGAGTCGACGTGCCGCTGCCCGGCTGCCCGACGGCCAGCAGGTGCGGTTCGGTGGAGCGGATGCCCGTGCGCCACACCACGGGCGGCACGTCGCGCGCTTGCGCACCGTGGCCGAGCGGGAGCGTGCGCTGGACCTCGGTGGGGTCGGTGAAACCGAGGACCGTCTCGCCGGGTGCCGTCACGAAGCGCTGGGCGGCGATGTCGGTGGGCAGGGGCGCGAGGACCGTGACGGTGAGCTGGTTGCCCTCCTCGTCCCACGCGAAGCGGTACTCGCGGCCGCGGCCCGACTTCGCCGAGAGCAGGTGCTCGATCCGGGCGCGCGCCTCGGCCTCGCCGTCCGGGAAGTACGCGGGGTAGCGGATCGCGAGGTGCGTGATGCGGCCGGTGGCGTCGAACTCGTACTCCGGGAAGGCCTTCTCCCATTCGCCGCCGTGCGCGTACAGGGGCGCCGGGTCCTCGGCGGTCGAGAAGTACGGGACCATCGCCTCGTACAGCGACTGCAGGCGCTGGATCTGGGACTCGTCGGGTCCCCCGGGGGTCTGTGCGGTGCGGTTGCGGCCCTGCCAGGCTGCCGCCGCCATCAGGGCGATGACGGCGAGCAGCGGGCCGTACGGGACGAGCGCCACGGCCAGGAACACCGAGGCCATCAGGAACAGCACCGGGCCGCGCCGGTCCTTGGGGGTGTCGGCCCACTTGCGCCGCCCGGCCGATGCCAGTCGGCGCAGACCGCGGGTGATCGTGATCAGGGGGTGGAGGACGTCGGTGGCGCTGTCGGCCGCCGTCCGGGCCAGCTCCCGGCTCCGGGCGAGCTGTGCGCTGCCGCTGCTCAGAATGCGGGGGAGGGGGCGCCGGGCCACAGGTGTCTCCTGGAGGTGCGTACGTGCGGGATGGTGTGTCCGGGCGGTGCGGGCGACGTCAGAACTTGAGGCCGCCCAGCAGACTCGCCAGGCTCTCGCCGCCCGCCTTGATGCTCGGAGCGACGGCCGTGCTCGCCAGGTAGAAGCCGAACAGGACCGCGATCAGTGCATGGGACGCCTTGAGTCCGTCCTTGCGGCAGAAGATGAAGACGACGACGCCGAGCAGGACGACGCCTGAGATGGACAGAATCATGAGGTCTCCTGGTGTCGAGGGGGACAGTCACCATGAGTACTTCCAGGATCACAGAATGTATCCATACGATAAAAGGTGCAACTGGGTGAAATCTGGCGGATTTCGCCCATGTGGCGGATTCGGCTCGGCGTGGCCCGGTGGCGGGCTTGCGCCCGACGGGTGCATTGGTGATCTTTGCCTCGGTTGCGGCCGGTCATGTTCCTGTGCAGCCAGTACGCTGGCGATTCACTCGTACGGCCGTACCGCTCGCGGCCGTACGCTTGTTCCCAGGGTCCTCGACGTGCGTAATGAGAGGCGGTCCGGCCGATGACTGAAGCCCCCGACCCCGAGGTCGTGGAGCTCGCGACCAAGATCTTCGATCTGGCCAGGCAGGGACAGACCGAGGCGCTCGTGGCCTATGTCGACGCGGGCGTTCCGGCCAACCTCACCAACGACCGGGGTGACTCCCTCGTGATGCTCGCCGCGTATCACGGGCACGCCGGGACCGTGCGGGCGCTGCTCGACCGCGGCGCCGAGGCCGACCGGGTCAACGACCGAGGCCAGACCCCGCTCGCAGGGGCGGTCTTCAAGGGCGAGGAAGAAGTGATCAAGGCCCTGCTGGACGGCGGCGCCGACCCGGCAGCCGGCACCCCGTCGGCCGTCGACACCGCCCGGATGTTCGGCAGGACGGAACTGCTGGAACTGTTCGGCGCCCACTGAGACCATCGCCCTGACCAGCGAAAAGAGCCGTCCTGATCAGGCAGGACACGGAAAACGGGGGAGGCGGTACCGGGTCGCCGGAAATTTCGGTCGCGGCATCGAGAACAGCCGGGTCATCATGACGTCGTGATTCACGGACGCGATGGCTGGGCAGGTGTTGCCGCACCGCGCGGGCCGTGATCGGTCCGCATGGGCCACAGACGAGAGGCAGAGGAAGATGGTCTACAGCAAGCAAGAGACGGCGGGCGCCCCGACGTGTTGTCACGCGGCCAGGTAGAGCACGTTTCCCGGTTGCGTCGACGCTTGATGTGAGGCTGTTTCCCATGTTCGATCCGGTCATAGCGCCCAGCGGTACGCTGCTCGGCCTGCTCCAGCGGGGCCGCGGCGACGGCACACTGCACGCGCTCACCGCCCCCCGGGCCGAGGCGCTCGCGGCCCTCAACCACTGTGTGCTGCGCGACCCCCGCCACGACTGGCAGGTGGAGAACCGCTCCCTGTACTACGCCCGCCTCTACCTCGACCTGGGCGGCGACCTGGACGCGATCGAGGCGCATCTTTTCGACCCCGAGGACATCGTCGACACCGACGAGTCACGAACCGGGCTCGCCCTCGCCGTCCTCGGCCACCTCGCCTCCTACGGCAGGCGCGACGCGCTGGAACTGCTGCGCCGCTACGCCGCCCACGGCTCCAACTGGGCCTGGGCCCTGGACGAACT
>NZ_JBQQCE010000773.1:0-2771 GCF_052245645.1 Streptomyces sp. KR55
AGGTATCCGGCGAGGGTGCCGGCGGCGCCGCCCAGGGACACGGGGAGGCCCTCGCGCAGGATCCGCTCGATGCGCTCCTGTGCGTCGAGGACGAGCCGGCGCCAGCCCGCCGCCTTCAGGCCGAAGGTGGTCGGTACGGCGTGCAGGGCGAGGGTGCGGCCGGTCATCGGGGTGTCCCGGTGGCCGACGGCGAGCCGGGCCAGCGCACGGGCCGTACGGCCGAGGTCGGCACGGATCAGGCCGAGCGCCTCCCGGCACACCAGCATGGTGCCGGTGTCCAGGACGTCCTGGCTGGTCGAACCCCGGTGCACGTACTCGGCGGCGGCCGGATCGCGCCGGGCGACGACCGCGGTGAACGCCGCGACCAGCCCGACGACGGGGTTCGCGGTCTCGCGTGCCGCCCTCGCGACGGCCACGGTGTCGAGCAGCTCGGCATGGGCGGCCTCGGTGATGACCCGGGCGGCGCCCGCCGGGACGGTCCCGAGCCGGGCCTGCGCCCTCGCGAGCCCGGCCTCGGCGTCCAGCATGGCCTGCAGCCAGGCGGTGTCCCCGACGGCGGCGGCGACGGGCGTGCCGGCGCGGACGGGGGAGAGGAGACCGAGGTCGGCTTCGGGGACGGGTGGGGTCAGGGTGGGGTGTTCGGTGGTGGAGGTCATGCGAGCGCTCCCGCGAGATCGGCCGCCGGTGCTTCGCACGCGCCGAGCCCCAGCACTGCCCTGGCCACCGCGTCGCTGTCCCCCAGCGTCACCGAGTCCACGCCCGGCCGGATGCCCGCCGCCGTGACCCAGTGGACGGACTCGGTGGGGACGCCGTGAGCGAAGCGGCGGGGGTGGGGGCGGCCGGTGGCGTCGACGACGTGATACGGGCGGTCGGTGACCTCCAGGCCGCCGGTCTCGTACGAGGTGCCGTCGGCGGACCGCACCCGGAACGGGCGGCAGTGGCCGGCCGCCAGCAGGCGCCGCAGCAGCGGGTCGGCGGTGCGGCGCAGGTCGGGCTCGGGCAGCCGGGCCTCGATCAGGACGCGGGCCGGGATGCGGACGCCCGGCACGTCGGACTCCAGGGCGAAGCCTTCCGGGGTCGTCGTCGCCCGCGTACCGGGGCCCGCGATGCGCAGCACGCCCACCTCGATCAGTGCCGTCATCTGCTCGATCCGGTGCGCGGGCGGGCCGATGGACAGGAACGCGTTGAGCGGCGTGTACCAGCGGTCGAGGTCGTCGCGGTGGGAGCGGCCGTCGAGGCCGCCGTGGTCCACCGCGAGGCGGATCTCGTTGCGCAGGTCGCGCAGGACGTCGAGGGCGGCCTTCAGCGGACCGCTGACGTTGCCGAGCCGCGCGGCGCGCACGTCGGCCCGCAGATGGTCCAGCAGCCAGTGGGTGAAGTCGTCGTGGGAGGTGAACTCCCGCTTGCCGTACGGGTGGTGGATCAGGTCCCAGTTCCAGCGCTCGGCGTCCGGGACGCCCGCCTCCGTCAGCAGCCGCTCCTCGGCGCCGCGCGGTGCCGTGACGAAACGGGCCGCGAAGGCCTCGGCCTCGCTGCGGTGCACGCGGCCGGCCAGCAGCGTCTCGTAGTAGACGGTCTCGACCTCCTTGGCGATCAGCGGCCACAGGTCGGTGCGGAAGTCCAGCCGGTCGTCGGCGCGCAGCCGGTCGATGCGCTCCGGCGTCAGCAGCCGGGGCAGATGACGGCCGTGCGGGCCCTTCTCGTTCTCGCCGCGCGCCTGGTACGGCACCCCGCGCCGCGAGCCCGCGCAGATCAGCGGTTCCCGTCCGGAGGGCCGGTAGACCAGACCGTCGGCGGTGCGCTCGTACGTGCCGCCGCGCCCTTCCGTGAACAGGGCCATGTGGTCGAAGAAGCTGAGCCCGAGCCCGCGCAGCAGCACGGTCTCGCCGGGCGCGACGAGCCGGACCAGGTCGAGGTCGGCCGGGTTGGCCGGCGGCACGTAGGTCAGGTCGCGGTCGATCGCGAAGAGGGCCAGCTCCTCCTCGGCGCGGGACATACGGGCGGGCACATGGCCCTGGGACAGGACCACCGCGTCCAGCCGGGTCAGCAGCGTGCCGTCGTCCAACAGGACTTCCTGGTACGGCGGTTCGTCCGCGTCGTCGACGGCGACGGCCCGCGAGCGGTGCACGCGCACGGTCACCTGGTCCGGGGCCCTGCGCACCACGCGCCCGAAGGCCCACTCCAGGTAGTGGCCGTACAGCGCGCGCGAGGGGTAGGTGTCGGGGCCGAGGTCGCGGGCCTCGGCGACGGCGGCGTCGTCCAGATCCTCGGCGCCCTCGAAGGGGCCCATGAGGGTGCGGAAGCGGGCCCACTCGTACAGGCTCGGGCCGGGCTCGTCGGGGCCGTCGATCCGCACGCTGGCATCGGTGAACAGGGTGATCTGCGAGGCCACGGTGTTCATCAGCAGATGCCGCGACTGGTCCGTGCGCCACACCCGCCCGGCGCCGGGCCGGTCCGGGTCGACGACGTGCACCACGACCGGTCCGGCCGGCCTGCGGCCGCGCGCGTTGGCACACAGCCGCTCCAGCACGGACAGTCCGCGTGGCCCGGCGCCGACGATGCAGATCTCGAGTCGTTTACCGGTCATGGGCGTCGGGCTCCAGGGCTTCGTGCACGGTTACGGTGATCAGGTCCGCCGCCTCCTGTGCGGCGCGCTCGGCGTCCTCGGCGTCGGCCCCCGTGGTGATCACGGAGCCGAGCCGGTCCCAGGAGGAGCGCACGTCGGTGACGGTGTCGCCGGGCCCGCACGTGAGGTCGACGCGGACCACGCC
>NZ_JBQQCE010000774.1:0-2767 GCF_052245645.1 Streptomyces sp. KR55
GGGCAGCAGGGAGTAGCCCATGCGTTTCTCGAACTCAGCCGGCAGCGCGGGCGTCCACATCGTCTCGTCCGTCTCGAGTTCGATGGAGTCCTCGAAGAGGGCGCCGCCCGTCTCGCGCAGCAGCTTGCGGGTGCTCGCCGGAAGGAGGTGCCGCTCCCAGAAGTCGATGGCGGCGTGGGTGCCTTCGGCGCTGAAGTGGTCGATGACGTAGCTGAGCGGGTCGGTGTGGTGCGGACCCTCGGGGCGCTGGCCGGAGCCGCGCTCCCAGTAGGCGATGACGAGCCAGGCGCCGTCGTCGTCGGGAGCCGTCCAGCGGAGCTCGCCGTCGGCCATGGCGCCGGTGATGTCGGTGACCGTGGTCTGGTCCAGCAGCACGGGCCGGGCGGCGGCGTCGGTGATCCGGATCGCCTGGACCAGCTTCAACTCCTGCTTCGTGACGCCTTCGGCGGGCGGGGTGCCGGGTGCCGGAGGTGCGCCGGTCCAGCTCTGGCCCGCGGTGAGCGTGCCGGTACCGTGCGCGAGCTCCTGCACGGCGGCCGGGCTGTCGGGGGTGAGGGAGGGAACGGAGTTCGGCCACGCGGGTCCCAGGGTCAGGTCGACGGTGATGTCCCGCTTCCTCGCCTGCCGCAGGGCCGCCTCGACAGCCCTGACCCAGGCGGGTGTTCCCCAGCCGTAGCGGACCGGGTCGATCGTCTCGCCGCCCCGCATGCTGTGGGTGACGGCGGCGATCTCGACGCCGCCGAAGCCGGCGGCCGCGATCTGGTCGATCTCGCGGGCGATCTCGTCGGTGTCCACCAGGGCGTCGGGCCACCACCAGCGGAACTTCGGGCGCACGGCGGAGCCGGGGGCGGCGAAGGCGCGCGGCACGGCACTCCGTACGTCCGGCGAGGGCCCGTGTCCGGCGGACGGTGCCGCGCCCGCATCCGTGGCCGTGCCCCAGGGCAGGGCCATCGCCGCACCGGCCGCGGCCCCCATCTTCAGCAGCGCTCTCCGCCGCAGGCTCATGCCCGCCCCCTCGCCGTGCACTGTTCCGTGCACTCTTTGTTTGAACGATTCAAGAAATCTGGCGGAAACATACGGGCGCAGGCGCATCACGGCAAGGGGTCGGGCTCCTCATCGCAGAGTTTCCTTTCAAGCAGGCCCCTTGACCGGGCTCGCCGTGTGGCCCCAGAGTGACCGTCAGCTCTCCGAAACGTTTCAATCACGTTGCCCGAAGGAGCTCCACCCCGATGCCCCCAAATCCGCTGACGAGGCGTCACTTCATAGCGGGCACAGGTGCCGTCACCACAGCTGTCGCCCTGGGATCCGCGGCTACGGCCACCGCCGTCGACGCCGCGCCGGCCCCCGCCGCACGCATCGACACGCGGCACGCCTTCCGCCGCCCGGCGCTGTCCCCGTTCCCGCTGAGCTCGGTCAGGCTCCTCGAGAGCCCGTTCCGCGCCAACATGCGCCGCACCTGCGCCTATCTGCTCGCCGTCGACCCCGACCGGCTGTTGCACACCTTCCGCACCAACGTCGGTCTGCCCTCCGCGGCCGGGCCCTGCGGCGGCTGGGAGTCGCCGACGGTGCTGCTGCGCGGCCACACCACCGGGCATCTGCTCTCCGGTCTGGCCATCGCCCACGCCAACACCGGCGACGAGCCCTACGCCGCCAAGGCCCACCGGATCGTCGCCGCGCTCGCCGAGTGCCAGGCGGCCTCGCCCGCCGTCGGATACGGGCCCGGCTACCTCTCCGCCTTCCCCGAGCAGGTCTTCGACCAGCTGGAGGCCGGGGGCAAGCCCTGGGCGCCGTACTACACGATCCACAAGATCATGGCCGGGCTGCTCGACTGCCACCGACTCATCGGCAGCGCACAGGCGCTGGACGTGCTGCGCGCCATGGCCGCGTGGGCGGAGCGGCGCACCGCGGCGCTCCCGTACGCCACGATGCAGTCGGTGCTCAAGGTCGAGTTCGGCGGCATGAACGACGTGCTTGCGCGGCTCCACCAGGTCACAGGAGACCCGGCCCATCTGCGCACCGCACGCCGCTTCGACCACGAGGAGGTGTTCGGGCCGCTCGCGGCGGGTCGTGACGAGCTCGCCGGGCGGCACGCCAACACCGAGATCCCGAAGATCGTCGGCGCGGTCCACGAGTACGAGGCCACCGGCGACGAGCGTTATCTGCGGCTCGCCGAGTACTTCTGGCGCACGGTCGTGCGCGATCACTCGTACGTCATCGGCGGCAACTCCGACCAGGAGTTCTTCGGCCCGCCCGGAGAAATCGTCAGCAGGCTCTCCGAGGACACCTGCGAGAACTGCAACAGCTACAACATGCTCAAGCTGGGCCGGCAGCTCTTCCTGCACGACCCGGGCACGGCCGCCTACATGGACCACTACGAGTGGACCCTGCTCAACCAGATGCTCGGCGAGCAGGACCCCGACTCCGCCCACGGCTACGTCACCTACTACACCGGGCTGTGGGCCGGTTCGCAGCGGCAGCCCAAAGGGGGCCTCGGAGCCGCGCCGGACAGCTACAGCAGCGACTACGACAACTTCTCCTGCGACCACGGCACGGCGCTGGAGACCCAGACGAAGTTCGCCGACACCGTCTACGCGCACACGCCCGACGCCCTGTACGTCAACCTCTTCATCCCGTCCGAGGTCCGCTGGGACGAACGCGGCGTGACGCTCCGTCAGGAGACCCGCTACCCGGACGCCGAGACCGTCCGTCTCACCGTCGTCCGGGGAGGCGGGCGCTTCGCGCTGAGGGTGCGCATTCCCGGCTGGCT
>NZ_JBQQCE010000775.1:0-2761 GCF_052245645.1 Streptomyces sp. KR55
CCCCCCCCGCGGCCGCGGAGCCGGGGTCGGACGCCGGCTTCAGCGACAGCAGCAGCACGATGCCGGACACGGTGGCGGCGGTGGCGAGCACGGCACGCCGAACGGGGTGGCTCTTCTTCATGGTTGCCGGTCTCCTGATGACCCGTCGCTCACATCTCGAACGACTCGTGATGGATACGGCGGGCGGGAACCCCCGCGCCGCGCAGTGCCTCGTACACGGACTGCGCGAAGCCGGGCGGCCCGCACAGAAAAACGTCATGACGGTCGATGTCCGGGATCTTCCGCTGCAGGGACTCCGCGGAGATGTCCGGGCGCGCCCCGTCCGGACTGTTGACCGCGTACATCAGCCGGGCGCCCCGCTCGTCGGCGATGGCGGCCAGCTCGTTCCACAGGGCCAGGTCCTGGGTGCTGTTGGCCCGGTACAGCAGGGTGAGGTCGCCGGCCGCGCCGGGCAGCGTCTCGAACAGCGCCCGCATCGGGGTGATGCCGACACCGCCGGCCACCAGCAGCACCTTGCCGCGGCTGCGCCGGGACGCGGTCAGCGCGCCGTACGGTCCCTCGGCCCACACCCGGGTGCCGGGCCGCAGCTCACGCAGCCGGGTGCTGTGGTCGCCGATCGCCTTCACCGTGATCCGCAGCATGTCGGGGCGGGGCGCCGCCGACAGCGAGTACGGGTGGGAGCTGAACCGCATGCCCGGCGCCATGAACCGCCAGCGGAAGAACTGCCCGGCCTCCGCACCCATCCGGTGCAGCTTCCGCCCGCCGATCAGCACCGACACGATCCCCGGCGTCTCCTCGATCACCGCCTCGACCCGCATCCGGTGCTTCAGGTTCAGCCGGATCGGGGTGAGGATCCGGAACCAGATCACGAGCGCGGTGACCGCCCCGTACAGCCCGTACCAGAAGGTCTTGGCGGCGGGTTCGACGGCGAAGTCGTTGCCGGTGCTGATCTGGTGCCAGAACGTCAGGAACACCGCCGCGTACGTCATCAGGTGCACGTGGTACCAGGTGTCGTACGGCATCCTGCGGCGGATCCCGCCGATCGAGACCAGGCCGATCAGCAGCAGCAGTCCGGTGCCGATCGCCGCCTTGCCCATGTCGGGCAGCTGGGTGACGGAGTCGACCGTCTGCTGGACGATGTCGCCGAGCCCCTTGCCGGCCTGCAGGGCGTAGCCCCACATGATCAGGAAGATATGGGCGAGGACCAGGCAGAGGGTGTAGCGGCCGGTCATCGCATGCCAGCGGGCGACCCGGTCGGAGCCCACCCGGCGTTCCAGCGCGGGCACCCGGGCCATCTGCAGCACCACGAGCGCCATCAGGTATCCGGCGAGCAGACCGGTGATCCGGCCCGCGTTGAGGATCCTGCTGGTGTTGTCGGCGACGGACGGGGTGTTCTGCCACCACAGCCACAGCACACCGGCGGCACCGGCCCACACGGCGATCAGCAGCAAGTTGGCGGGGGAGCGGCGTGGGCGGATACGGCGCATCGTCCGACGCCAGGCGACACGGCGGTGATCAGCTGGCTGCCGCCGCCGGTGTCGGCCATCCGGTCGGGCAGCGGGGCGGCTCCTGCCGGAGCGACGGCGAGCAGGGCGGCGGAGGTGAGGACGGACAGGACGGCTGTGACACCAGAGCGCATGCCTGTGAAGCTAACGGGCCGCAGGGGCAGCGGCAGTTCGGAAGAGCCATTCGGGCGCGGCCGACGTCCGATGTGGTTACTTCGGGCGGACGGGCGGCAGGGGTAGCGGCAGGCCGGGCAGCCCGTCCAGGCTCGTGGCGATGTGGTCCTTCTTGGCGAAGTACTCGCTGAGCGAGGCGTCGTCCTCGCGCGCGAAGCGCTGGGCGTGCAGGTCGCGGTCCCCGTCGTACGACATGTGAGGCACCGCGAAACCACAGGAGTCCCGGACGAGTTCGGCCGTCACGACGACGATCGCCCGCAGCCCGTGTGGACTCGGGTCGACGTCCGGAAAGCGGGCGAGCAGCTCCCCGAACCGTGGGTCGTCGCGGAACACCGGCTCCCCGCGGCCGTGCACCCGGACGATGTTCGGCGGCCCCTGGAAGGCACACCACATGAGGGTGATCCGGCCGTTCTCCCGCAGATGGGCGATGGTCTCGGCGTTGGAGCCGGCGAAGTCGAGGTAGGCCACGGTGTGTTCGTCCAGCACCGCGAAGGAGCCCTTCAGGCCCTTGGGGGAGAGGTTGACCGTGCCGTCCCCGGACAGCGGGGCGGTCGCGGTGAAGAAGAGGGGCTGCTCCTCGATGAACGTACGGAGTCGGCCGTCTATGCGCTCATACGTCTTTCCCATACCGCTGATTGTCGGGGAAAGTCGTTTCCCTGCCCGAGGATTTCCAGGAGAGTCACCGCGGCCGCCCCGGCCGGCGCTCCAACGGGGCGGCCACAGTTCCTGTCACGTCACTCGGTGAGCGTGCAGGCGGCCAGGGCGTCGAGGCCCTGGGGCTTTTCGGCGGTGCGGCCGATGGAGATGGCGATGCGGTCGATGGCGGCGGTGCGCTTGTCCTCGAGCGGGCCGAGGATGGCGTTCTGGACGAAGTCGGGTCCGCCCTGCCCGACGGTTTCGTTCAGGCGCTTGTCGGCATCGTCGATCTGGGTGTCGAGCAGCGCCAGGTTGCGGTCGACCTCGGCCTGCGCGGACGCCGGGATCGCCGGCAGCTGAGAGGCGACGTCGGGGCAGGAGATCGCGCCGGCGGCCGTGTTGCCGCCCGCCGCGTCGCCCGCGTCCTCGGCGCCGCCCGCATCCTC
>NZ_JBQQCE010000776.1:0-2721 GCF_052245645.1 Streptomyces sp. KR55
TCCCGCCCGCCGCAGCAACTCGGCACGCTCGTCCTCGGACAGCGTGATCTCCACAGCAGAAGGACCCGGATGCGACATACCAACAGACTACTTATTAACCCTCAGGATTTCTGGCGCATCACACTAGTGCTTTGACCGGGAAGGTTCGCCGGGTTGTCGGCGACCTGGGCCTTGTCCGTGCCGGCCGGATGTGGGGGCACACCGATGTCGTGGCTCTGATCACAGTTGGCTCTACGGCTGGCCGCCATGGCCGATCATCGGCGCGTTGGCCCGTAAAGCGTCGAAGTCAGCGGGGTGCGCACATGAGCGTGGTAGCGGCCGTGTTGTCGGTTGTCGTCGGCGCGCTGTTCGTCGTCACGGGCGGGGTGAAGGTGATCGGCCTCCGCCAAAGCCTGGCCGTGCGCGACCACTTCGGCATGGCGTCCGGGGTCTGGCGTCCGGTGGGGCTACTGGAGTCTGTCGGCGGTATTGGCGTGCTGCTCGGAACCAAGGTCACTTTCCTTGGCCTGCTCGCCTTGAGCGGCCTGACTCTGTTGATGCTCGGCGCCATTGCCTCGCGATTCAGGGTGCACGACCCTGCTCACCTGCTCCTGGTCGACGTCACCGTGCTCGCGCTTGTCGTGGCAACGGCGGCTACCCACCTCGCGGGGTAGGCCAGTGGCAGAGCTTGGCCAGGTCCCGCACAGCCGTGACCGTCATAGGACGGTGACGACGGCGGGGAGCGCTGAGAGCACGGATGCGGCCCTGACCACGGCACCAACCCTCGGCGGGGAATGACCAGCCGTGGTGCGCGAAGGGCGTTACGAGGGGTCACCGCCGTTGTTGATCCAGGCCTGCACGGCCCCGTTCTGGTCTACGACCAGGTAGTCGTCCAGGCGGTCGCCGTTGATGTCGGCGAGGTGGACCTCGCCATTGGCGCCCGTGCCCGCCGCGATCTGGCCCATCGCGACCCAGCCCTCCTGGCCGTCGTGGTCGCCGCCGGGGGTCAGCCGTTGAGGTTCTGCATCAGCTCGGGGGCGTAGCGGTCGCCGGAGACGATGCCGCGCGGGGCGACGGCTTCGATGGCGGCCAAGTCCTCATCGGTGATCGTCACGGTGGTGGCGGCGACGTTCTCCTCCAGGTAGCGGCGGCGCTTGGTGCCGGGGATGGCGACCGCGCCCTGGTGCAGCACCCAGGCGAGAGCCAGTTGGGATGGCGAGACCTGCTTGGCGGCGGCGATGCGGCGGACCTCGTCGACCACGGCCAGGTTGCGGGCGAAGTTCTCGCCCTGGAAGCGCGGGTCGGTGCGGCGGAAGTCGTCGGCGGCGAAGTCGTCCGGGCTGGTGATCGCACCGGACAGGAACCCGCGTCCGAGCGGCGAGTAGGCGACCAGGCCGATCCCGAGCTCGTTCAGGGTGGCCATGACCCCGTCGTCCTCGATGCCGCGCTCGAAGAGCGAGTACTCGGTCTGGACCGCCGTGATTGGGTGGACGGAGTGGGCCCGGCGAATGGTCTGCGGGGCGACCTCGGACAGGCCGATGTAGCGCACCTTGCCGGCGGCCACCAGCTCACCCATGGCGCCGACGGTCTCCTCGATCGGCACCTGCGGGTCGACCCGGTGCAGGTAGTAGAGGTCGACGTGGTCGGTGTCCAGGTGACGCAGGGAGCGGTCCAGGGAACGCCGGATGTACTCGGGGCGCCCGTTGTGGCCGACGCGCGTGCCGTCGTCGGTGAACTCGATGCCGGTCTTGGTGGCGACGACGGCCTGCTCGCGGCGGCCGGCGAGGGCCTTGCCGAGGAGCTGCTCGTTGATGAACGGGCCGTAGCTCTCGGCGGTGTCCAGCAGGGTCACGCCCAGTTCCAGGGCGCGGTCGATGGTGGCGAGGGACTCGGCCTCGTCGGTGCTGCCGTAGAAGGCGCTCATGCCCATGCAGCCGAGTCCTTCGGCGGAGACGGTCAGGCCCTGGCTGCCGAGGGTGCGGAGTTCCATGGTGATCTTCCTTGCTGTTGCGGGTCGTCCTGTGGTGTGTGACTGGTTGGTTGTGCGTCGGGTGCGCTGCGGCCCTCGGCCCGGACCGGGTGCGGTCGGGCGCCGGTCGCGGTCGGGCGGGGCGCGGCGGCGGTGTGGCGCCGGCGGGCGGGGATGCTGTGCGGCTGCCGCGCCCGGCGTCGGCAGTGCACCCACCGGGACGCGGGGCGGTCAGCGCACCCAGGTACCGGTGAGGGTCTGGACGGCGGAGCCGTCGAGGTCGGCGAGGGTGGTGGCGACGAAGTCGCGGGCCCACTGCGAGGTCTGGATGCGGAAGGGCGGGCGGGCGACGGTCAGGGCGTCGACGATCGGGGCGGCTGCCTCGGCCGGGGTCTGGGCGTTGCTGAACGACTGCCGGGTGCGGGTGATGTAGGTCTCAAGTGCCGGGCCGTAGGGCCCGGCGGCGGCGAGCAGGGTTGGGACGTCCAGGCCGAGATTGGCGACGAACTCGCTCGCCACCGCGCCCGGCTCGACGACGGTGACATCGACGCCGACGGTGGAGGCGACCGGCGCGAGGGACTGCATGAAGCCCTCCACGGCGAACTTGGCCGCGCAGTACGCCTCGTTGAAGGGCTGGCCGACGACGCCGCCGACACTGGTGACGGTGATCACCCGGCCCTTCGACGCACGCAGGTGCGGCAGGGCGGCCCGGGTCACCGCCACCACGCCGAAGAAGTTGACCTCCATGGCCGCGCGGACGTCGTCGACGCTGC
>NZ_JBQQCE010000777.1:0-2707 GCF_052245645.1 Streptomyces sp. KR55
AGCTTGGACACTTCGGCATCGAGCCGCGTCACCTGCGGGTGATGAAAGCGGCTGCCGACCGTGAGGCCGGGCTGGTGGACCAGGTGGTGGCTCCGCTGAAGCGGCATCGCAATCCGCAGACCAGGGCGCACGCGGAGGCCCGTGTGCAGGAGCTGGCGGGGCTCACGGTGAAGCTGCACGCGGCGCTGGTGCAGACGGCGCTGGGCGTGCGACTGCCCTGACCGAGGGCGGCCTGCCGGCAGGGGCGTGTGGCTCGCGGCCTGTACGGCTCGGATCGGCGGACGAGCCTGGACGGGCCGCGGAGGACGGCGTGGGCCTGGGCAGGAGCGATGCGATCTGTCGGCGGGCGCCGTGCGGTTGGCGGCTGAGGACTTCGGACGGCATGCGGGGCTAAGCGGGGCTGGGACGGTGTGATCTGCGGAGGCGCCGTGTGGGTTGGTGGGGGCGGCCTCGGGGCGTTCGCGCGGTTCGTGCAGGGCGGTGTGGGGCTGAGGGTGGCTTCGGGCCGGGCGGTATCGGGACCGTGTTGCCCGGTGCAGGGGCTTCGTCGAGGAAGCGGCATGGGTCTGGGGAGGGAGCGGGCGCGTTGCCGGGGGGCGTCGGGTGGGCCGGTGGGGGTTGGGGGAGGCCGGATCGGGGCTCCGATGTCGGCCCGACTACCCAAACGTCCCGGGCACGGCCTAGGGTTGCTGTGTGAACGAGCTCGATGTCGTAGGTGTCCGGGTCGAAATGCCCTCCAACCAACCGATCGTGCTCCTGCGTGAAGTGGGAGGCGACCGTTACCTCCCCATCTGGATCGGGCCGGGGGAGGCGACGGCGATCGCCTTCGCCCAGCAGGGCATGGCCCCCGCGCGACCGCTGACCCACGACCTGTTCAAGGACGTGCTGGAGGCCGTCGGCCAGGAGCTCACCGAAGTGCGCATCACGGATCTGCGTGAAGGTGTCTTCTACGCCGAGCTGGTCTTCGCCAGCGGGGTCGAGGTGAGCGCCCGTCCGTCCGATGCCATAGCGCTGGCCCTGCGCACCGGAACGCCGATCTACGGCAGCGACGGCGTGCTCGACGACGCTGGTATCGCGATTCCGGACGAGCAGGAGGACGAGGTGGAGAAGTTCCGCGAGTTCCTCGACCAGATCTCGCCCGAGGACTTCGGCACCAGCAGCCAGTGAGACGTGGTCGGCCCAGGCGGACGTGAAAGTCCTCGATGGGTCGTCCCCCGGTCGCTGACGGCCTCCGTACCGGCAATTGCCGGCGGCCGGTGAGGGCGTCCCGCGGCTCCCCGCAAGCGCATTCGGCTAGCCTTTCCCCGCGGTTGGGTGCGGGAAACCACTCTTAGGGTGATTATCACTCGGCGTGCCGAGTGTGGCGATCGTTGACGCACCCTTGGTGACTGCCTACCGTCGAGAAGGCAGGTCAAGGACGGAGGTCGGCGTGAGAAGCAGCGGCGACGGTACGGGTGGGGGCGCCCCCGGACGCAGTCTCGGGGAGAACGGTCCGTACCCGCTCCACGGCAGGGCGGCCGATCACACTCCGCAGCGACCGACGCCCATTC
Organism: Streptomyces sp. KR55; assembly: GCF_052245645.1. Taxonomy (NCBI): domain Bacteria; kingdom Bacillati; phylum Actinomycetota; class Actinomycetes; order Kitasatosporales; family Streptomycetaceae; genus Streptomyces; species Streptomyces sp. KR55. The sequence goes on from NZ_JBQQCE010000777.1 coordinate 1,551, forward strand.
CCACCAGCGGAGGGGCGGCGTCCATGACGTCCGAGCAGATCGGCTACCGCGGTCCGACGGCCTGTGCGGCCGCCGGCATCACCTACCGGCAACTGGACTACTGGGCCCGCACCGGGCTCGTCGAGCCCAGCGTGCGGCCCGCCTACGGGTCCGGGACGCAGCGCCTGTACAGCTTTCGGGACGTCGTCGTCCTGAAGATCGTCAAGCGGTTCCTCGACACCGGGGTGTCGCTGCAGAACATCCGCACGGCCGTGCAGCATCTCAGGGAACGCGGTTTCCGCGACCTGGAGCGCATGACGCTGATGAGCGACGGTGCAACCGTGTACGAGTGCACCTCGCCCGACGAGGTCCATGCGCTCCTCCAGGGCGGCCAGGGGATCTTCGGCATCGCGGTCGGGGTGGTGTGGCGGGACGTCGAGAGCGCGTTGTCACAGCTGCACGGGGAGCGCATCGACACCGGCGAGACGCTCGTCGGGCACAACCCGGCAGATGAGCTGGCACGACGGCGCAATCGGGCCGTCTGAGCGACGCAGCTGTCCGGCACCTCTGGTGGCCTGCTGGGCACCGCGTCGGTAGGTGTGCAGGCCGCGCTGTCATGGTCGTGCCGCCGCATTGTCAGTGGCGTGGTGCAGCATCGGAGATGTGAGAACCACGCCCACGATCCTGCATCTCGACATGGATGCCTTCTTCGCTTCGGTGGAGCAGGCATCCAAGCCGAGCCTGCGCGGGAAGGCCGTGATCGTGGGCGGACTCGGGCCGCGCGGGGTGGTGGCGACCTGCTCGTACGAGGCCCGGGTGTTCGGGGTGCATTCGGCGATGCCCATGGCCCAGGCGCGCCGGCTCGCGCCGAACGCCGCGTATCTCGTGCCGCGCTTCGGGCTGTACCGGACGATCAGCGAGCAGGTGATGGAGCTGCTGCGGGCCCTGTCGCCGCTGGTGGAGCCGCTGAGCCTGGACGAGGCGTTCGTGGACCTGGAGGCCGGGGGAGCGGCCTGGGACGAGGAGTCGGCGCGGTTGGCGGGGATGAAGCTGCGGGCCGATATACGGGCCGTGACCGGGCTCACGGGGTCCGTCGGCCTCGCCGCCTCCAAGATGCTCGCGAAGATCGCCTCCGAGCAGGCCAAGCCCGACGGGCTGGTGCTGATCGAGCCGGGGAC
>NZ_JBQQCE010000778.1:0-2706 GCF_052245645.1 Streptomyces sp. KR55
ACTGGTTCGGCATGTCGGAGAACGGGCCGCTGGCGACGACCGTGGCGGACGCGCGGCTGATGCTGTCCGTCCTCGCGGACACCGAGGTCGTACGGCCTGGCGCGCCCGACACCCACCGCGTCGCCGTCTCCCTGCGCAGCCCCATCGCCGGGGTCATCGTCAGCAGACCGTATACGACTGCCGCCCAGGAGGCGGCCGGGCTGCTGATCAAGGCAGGGCACCAGGTGCGGCGTGCCGATCCGCCGTATCCGCTGTCGCTGAGCTTCACCTCGCTCGCCCACTGGACGGCGGGCACCTCCGTCGACGCCCAGGGCCTGGATCCGCGGCTGCTGGCCCGGCGCACCCGGGTGCACGCGGCCGTCGGGAGGCGGTTCGTGGGAGCCGTGCGCGGCGGCGGCAGCCGGGAGGCCCTGCGTCTGGAGCCGTTCTTCGCCGAGTACGACGTGTTGCTGACACCGGCGCTCGCCCGCCGTTCCCCCAAGGCCGGGCCCTGGCACGAGCGGGGCTGGCTGCGCAACGTGGCCGCCAACACCGCCTACTCGCCGATGACACCGCCGTGGAACCTGACGGGCTGGCCCGCGATGACGGTGCCGCTGGGCAGCCTCCCCTCCGGCGCCCCCTGCGCCGTACAGCTCGTGGGGCGGCCGGGGTCGGAGGCGGAACTGCTGGGGCTGGCGGCCCAGTTGGAGGCCGCGCGTCCGTGGCAGCGGACGGCGCCGCTGGAGTAGGAGGCCCGGACTACAGGGCCTTGTACATGATGTGCAGCCCCACGGGGCCGTGCCGGGGGTGGTCGTACGCGTCCGGCACGGTGCCGAGGACGGTGAAGCCGAGCGAAGTCCAGAGCTCGACCGCGGGGTTGGTCTCGACGACCGCGTTGAACACCATGCCCCGATAGCCCTGGGCCTCGGCCTCGGCCAGGATGTGCTCGGCGAGGGCGCGGCCGATGCCGCGGCCGCCCTGGTCGGGGTCGACCATGAAGCCGGCATTGGCGATCCGGGCGGCGGGGCCGCCGTAGTTGGGGGTGAGGTAGGCGGAGCCGACGACGGCTCCGGTCTCGTCCTCGGCGACGTACACGCGTTTGGCCGGGCTCATCCACAGGGCGCGGGCCGCTTCCTCGGTGGTGTCCGGGTCCCAGGCGTAGGTCTCGGCGGCGGCGACGATGCGGTGCCAGAACGGCCAGATGTGCGGCCAGTCGTCGGCCGTTGCTTCCCTGATCAGCATGGGCGTGAGTCTCGCACGCCCATGCCGTCGGCGATCGCGAAGGGGCCTGCCGGGTAATTCCGGGTCAGTCCACGCTGGGCAGGATGTGCGGCTCGGCGAGGTCGTCCTCGTAGCCCGCCAGGCGGATCGGGGCGGACCTGGCCCACACGTCGAGGTTGCCGAGCTCGCCGGGGCGGCGGCCCGCGCGCTCCGGGCGTTCCTTGGGGCGCTGTTCGCGATTCGTCTTCTCCGGTGTCACCGCGCACTCCTTATGTGTCGGGTCACCCTCGGGGCGCGTCGGCGGTCTGCGGTCCGCTGCCCGACGCCCGTTGGGTCTGACGTGCTGCTGCGCGGACGCGGTGGCGTCGGTGGGTCGCGTGAGAGCAGGCCGTTGTGCACCGGCTTGCCCCGGGACGGACGGTGGGTGTGGGTAGGGACCCGTTCTGGCTGTCCGTCTGGACCAGATTAACCAAATGAGCGGGGGTCCGCTCGATGGGGCTGAAAACAGCGGGTAACTATTGCGCGTCACCCCGTGTGTAATCAGGGGAAATCTACCCCTATTTGTTACGCAATGGACTCTTTTCGGCTCACTCGGACGGCCTAGCCGGGCGAACACGCCCACGACCGGCGGCTGCCGGGGGTCACGCAGTTCAAGTCCCGTTGGCCGATTCGCAAGGCGGCCATGATCTGCTGACATCCGGCAACGGCTTGTCCGGCGGGAGGACTGACGCATGGAGCTGCGCAGTGTCGAAGAGCTGATGGATCTGCTGAACGCCTGCCGCGGAGTCCGGGGCACCCCGGACTGCACCGGCGACCCGGTCGACCTGCACGACCACGCGCTGCAGACGGCCGCACTGCTGCGCCGAAGTCGCCCCGCCGACAAGGAACTCCAGATAGCGGGCCTGGTGCACGACATCGGGCATCTGCTGCGGCCCGGCGACGACGCCGGTCACGCCGACCTCGCGGCGGACGCCGTCCGGCCCTTGCTCGGTGAGCGGGTCTCCCGTCTCGTACGACTGCATGTGGCCGCGAAGCGCTATCTGGCCGCCGTGTCTCCGGGGCGTGAGCTGTCCCCGCGGAGTGCCCGGACCCTGACCAGGCAGGGCGGCCCGATGAGTCCTGCGGAGGCGGCCGCGTTCGAGCGGGACCCGCTCGCCGACGACGCCATGACCCTGCGGCAGGCCGACGAGGCCGGCAAGGTCATCGGGTTCGACGCGGGGGTCCTGGAGGACTGGCGCACGGTCCTGGAGCTCGTGGCGGCCCGCAACTCGCGGCTCGGGGCCGTCGAGTAGCGTCCGCCTGGCCCGGCCCCGTCGAGGACGCCCGCCGGGTCTCACCACTTGCCGGGCGCGTAGTCCTTCAGGAAGACGCCGTACAGGTCCTCGCCCGCCTCGCCACGCACGACGGGGTCGTAGACGCGGGCCGCGCCGTCGACCAGGTCGAGCGGGGCGTGGAAGCCCTCCTCGGCCAGGCGCAGCTTGTCGTAGTGGGGGCGCTCGTCGGTGA
>NZ_JBQQCE010000779.1:0-2705 GCF_052245645.1 Streptomyces sp. KR55
CCGTTCGCCTGCCTGGAGAGTTCCATCATCAGCGCCACCAGGACGGCCGCGTCGGCGGCGTTGGCCGCGGACCGGCTCAGTCGGGACCGGCCACGGCCCACGCGCGTCGGGTTCTTCGGGACGGGCCTGATCGCCCGCTACATCCACGCGTTCCTGGCCGGCAGCGGCTGGTCGTTCGACGAGATCGGCGTACACGACCTGTCCGCCGACAGCGCGGCCGGCTTCCGCTGCTATCTCGAGCAGTCGGGCACCACAGGCCGGATCACGGTGCACGACAGCGCCGAGGGGCTGATCTGCTTCAGCGACCTGGTGGTTTTCGCCACCGTCGCCGGTGAGCCACACGTCAGCGACCCTACGTGGTTCTCGCACAATCCTGTGGTTCTGCACGTGTCGCTGCGCGACCTCGCGCCGGAGATCGTTCTCGCCTCGACCAACATCGTCGATGACGTCGAGCACTGTCTGAAGGCCGACACCTCGCCGCATCTGGCCGAGCAGCTCACGGGCAACCGGGACTTCCTGCAGGGCACGTTGGACGACGTGATGGCCGGGCGGGTGACGGTGCCGGCGGACCGGCCGGTGGTGTTCTCGCCCTTCGGCCTCGGGGTGCTCGACCTCGTGGTCGGCAAGTACGTCTACGACGAGGTGGTCCGCTCCGGAGAGCTGCACGTCATCGACGACTTCTTCCACGAACTGCGCCGGTACGGATGACCGTCCGAGAGGCCTTCAGCTCTGGCCACGGCCGGAGGGACGTTCCGAAAGTCCTGCTGCAGATGAGGAGGAGGCCGTCGTGCCCGTCATATCCGCTCCCCATGCCTTCAACGAAGCACAGCTCTATGTCGACCTTCGGCCCATCTTCGGGCGCTCCCTGTTCCTGAAGTGCGAGGGCTTCAACTTCGCTGGCTCGATCAAGCTGAAGGCCGCGACCGAGATGGTGGAGACCGCCGAGCGGGACGGAGTCCTCAAGCCGGAGTCGATCCTGGTCGAGTCCTCGTCGGGCAACCTGGGCGTGGCGCTGAGCATGATCGCGGCGAGCAAGGGCTACCGGTTCCTGTGCGTGACGGACTCCCGCTGCAACTTGTCGACCAGACTGCTGATGGAGGCATTGGGCAGCCGGGTGCACACCATCGCCGACTTGGACGCCGGCGGCGGCTTCCTGTGCGCGCGGATCGACTACGTCCGCGCGCTGTGCGATTCCGATGACCGGTACGTGTGGCTCAGTCAGTACACCAATCCGGGCAACTGGAAGGCGCATTACCACAAGACGGCGCCGGAGATCACCCAACGCTTCCCGCGCCTGGACGTACTGTTCGTCGGCGCCGGCACCACCGGGACTCTGATGGGCTGCGCACGCTACTTCCGTCAGTGGCACCGGCCGGTGCGGATCGTCGCAGTGGACAGCGTCGGCTCGGTGATCTTCGGTGGTGCGCCGGGCCGCCGCATGATTCCCGGTCTCGGCATGAGCATACGTCCGCCGCTGCTCGACGAGTCCTACGTGGACGAGGTGATACGTGTCGAGGAGACGGACACCATCCGTGCCTGCCATCGTCTGGCCAGACGCGGATTCCTGTTCGGCGGCTCCACCGGCACGGTCGTCAGCGGCGCGATGCGTTGGCTGGCCGACCATGACACGCGTGAACTCACCGCAGTGGCCATCGCCCCAGACCTCGGCGAGCGCTACCTCGACACCATTTACCAATCCAATTGGCTGGGGGATCTCTACGGCGAGGACGTGCTCGACTCCGACGAAACGGCCGACGGTTCCTGGGCAGCCAGCCCCGCGCCAACGCGCCAAGGGAGCCGCCCACCGCACCACCCGCAGACCGGCGACGGCGGCGGTAACCAGCACCGTCGGCACCAGGACCGTAAAGCGTAGGTGTTCTGTCCACGCAGTGGCGGGGTCGCGTCCAGCGAAGTGGTGTACGGGTTCGACACAACGCCGACGGCCACCGCGATATCCTCGGCCTGGACATGGCAACCACCGAGGACGGCGCCGACTGGCTGGCCTTCCTGCGCTCACTCACCGCCTGGGGCCTGTCCGGCGTCCAGCTGGTCATCTCAGACGCCCACGCCGCCCTGGTCAATGCGATCGGCGCGGTACTGCCCGGTGCCGCCTGGCAGCGCTGCCGCACCCTCCCCCACGCCCTGAACGGGCGCGGGCGGTACCCCCATCGCCCGCGCGCTGCTGAGCCAGGTACCGAAATCGGCCCAGCCGTGGGTGGCCCCGCTGCTGCGGACGGTCTTCGAGCAGCCCGACACCGACGCCGTGAAGGCCCAGATGCGGCACGTGCTGGACGCGTTGGAGGCCAAGCTCCCCAACGCTGCCGAGCACCTGGACGCGGCTCAGCACGACGTGCCGGCCTTCACCGCATTTCCGCGTGAGAGCTCGCGGCAGATCCGGTCGAACAATCCGCAAGAACGCCTGAACAAGGAGATCCGGGGGTCACCAACGGCCGGTCCTCGAAGCCCGAACTCCGCTTCACTACACCCTAGGTGCAGTCGGCCGCACCGGTCGTCCCGCTGCTGTTTGAACCGCCCCGGTTCGAATAGAGACTCGATTCCATGTAAGGATCAGAGTCATGGCACGTCCCTCCTCCTACCCCAATGCCGCGTAGTTAGCGTGTGACGCGATCCGTCAAATCGCCTGTGGGGGCGGCGTGTTGTGGAGGCATGGAGACGGGACCTCGGGTATGGCAGGTAGTCGACCA
>NZ_JBQQCE010000078.1:0-27180 GCF_052245645.1 Streptomyces sp. KR55
ACGCCGCGGAGGCGGCAGCGGCAGCGGCCGCCGCCGCGGCGTCGCGGTGCCGGTTGAGGGCCTGGCCGGCGGCCAGCAGACGGACGTCGACCGGGGCGTTCTCCCCGTCCAGCACCTCGCGGGCGTAGCGGTGCAGGCGCAGCAGCAGGCGGACCTGGTGCCAGGGGGCGTCCTGCGGGTGCGGGGACGGGTCCGGGGACAGGCCGTGGATCAGTGCCTCCGCGTTGTACGGGTGGCCGGCGGTGATCAGCGGGAGGGCGGCGACCGCGTCCGTGAGGCGCTCCTCGGCCGCGGTTGCGTGCGGGCGCAGGTCGGCTGTGGGGGCGGTCGGGGTGAGGGGGACCTCGCTGGCCAGGACGGCGACCTTGTCGGCTACCGCGTGGAAGCGGCTGGAGCCCAGGGCCTGGAGGGCGCTGGAGTGGGCTCGGGTTCGGGCCAGCGTCAGCTGGCGTTCCAGTAGGGCGCCTGCTTTGGCTGCGCCTACGGTGAGGTTGCCGCGTTCCGGGGTGGACGGGCGGGGGGTCGGGGGGCCGGCGTTGCCGGGCGCCGCCCCAGCGGCACGACTGCCCGCAGCTACGTCAGCTACGTCGGTTACGTCAGCCTGCGCCGGGAACGTTGCGCCCGACAAGCGGTGCAGGGCCTGGAGCAGGCGGTCCAGGCGGGCCGCGTAGGCGTGTTCCAGGGCCAGCGTGCCGGAGAGCCAGGCCAGTTCGGGGCGCATCCCCTCCGACCAGTCGGTGTCCAGCAGGGGACGGAACGTGTGCAGGCTGCCGCTGATGCGGCGGGCCGAGCGGCGCAGAGCGCGTGCCGCGTCGACGGTCTCCTCCGTACCGTTGTGGTTCCCCCCGGCGCCGGTCTCCCGGTGCTGGCGGAGCGCACGGAGGAACTCCGTGGCCTGGGCCCGCAGGTAGCCCGCGAGGGCGTCCCCGGTCACCGGACCGGCCACGGGGTCCGTCGGGTCAAGGTGTTGCTGTGCCACGCCGGCGCCTCCGGGCGTCTATGAGCATCTCCTGGATGTTCCGCAGGGGCCCGCCGTCACCGTCGATCGCGTGCCGCGTCCACTCGCCGTCCGGGCCCAGGTGCCAGGAGGCGGTGGAGTCGGACGTGCCGGTCTCCATGAGCCGGTTGAGCGCTGCGCGGTGCGCCGGGTCGACGACCCGGACCAGGGCCTCTATACGGCGGTCGAGGTTGCGGTGCATCATGTCGGCGCTGCCGATCCACACCTCGGGTTCGCCGCCGTTGCCGAAGGCGAACACGCGGGAGTGTTCGAGGAAGCGGCCGAGTATCGAGCGGACCCGGATGTTCTCCGACAGGCCCGGTACACCCGGGCGGAGCGCGCAGATGCCGCGCACCCAGACGTCGACCGGCACGCCCGCCATCGACGCGCGGTACAGGGCGTCGATAACCGCCTCGTCGACCATCGAGTTGACCTTGATGCGGATGTAGGCGTGCCGTCCGGCACGGTGGTGCTGGGCTTCCTTGTTGATCCGCGCGATCAGGCCGTCGCGCAGCGACTTGGGGGCGACCAGCAGACGGCGGTAGGTCTCCCGGCGGGAGTAGCCGGACAGCCGGTTGAACAGGTCGGACAGGTCCGCGCCGACCTGCGGGTCGGCGGTGAGCAGGCCGAGGTCCTCGTAGAGACGGGCCGTCTTCGGGTGGTAGTTGCCGGTGCCGACGTGGCAGTACCGCCGTAGCGTGTCGCCTTCCTGGCGGACGACGAGCGACAGCTTGCAGTGGGTCTTCAGGCCGACCAGACCGTAGACCACATGGCAGCCGGCCTCCTCCAGCTTGCGCGCCCACTTGATGTTGGCGTGCTCGTCGAAGCGGGCCTTGATCTCCACCAGGACGAGGACCTGCTTGCCGGACTCGGCCGCCTCTATCAGGGCGTCCACGATCGGGGAGTCGCCGGAGGTCCGGTACAGGGTCTGCTTGATGGCGAGGACGTCCGGGTCCTGGGCCGCCTGCTCCAGGAAGGCCTGCACTGACGTGGAGAACGAGTCGTACGGGTGGTGCAGGAGTACGTCCCTCGCGCGCAGGGCGGCGAAGATGTCGGGCGCGGACGCCGACTCGACCTCGGCGAGGTCGCGGTGGGTGCCGGCGACGAACTTCGGGTACTTCAGCTCGGGACGGTCGAGGCTGTGGATGCGGAAGAGGCCCGTGAGGTCCAGGGGGCCGGGCAGCGGGTAGACCTCAGCCTCACTGATCTTCAGCTCCCGGACCAGCAGGTCCAGCACCTCACGGTCGATGGACTCCTCGACCTCCAGGCGCACCGGCGGGCCGAAGCGGCGCCGCATGAGCTCCTTCTCCAGGGCCTGGAGCAGGTTCTCGGCGTCGTCCTCCTCGACCTCGAGGTCCTCGTTCCTGGTCAGCCGGAAGGCGTGGTGCTCCAGCACCTCCATGCCCGGGAACAGCTCCTCGAGGTGCGCGGCGATGACGTCCTCGATGGGGACGTACCGGCCGGGGGAGCTCTCCAGGAAGCGGGACAGCAGCGGGGGCACCTTCACGCGGGCGAAGTGCCGGTGGCCGCTGACCGGGTTGCGTACGACGACGGCCAGGTTCAGGGACAGGCCGGAGATGTACGGGAACGGGTGGGCGGGGTCGACCGCCAGCGGGGTCAGGACCGGGAAGATCTGGTGCCGGAAGAGCGTGAAGAGGCGCGCCTGTTCCTTCTCGGTCAGCTCGCTCCAGCGGACCAGGTGGATGCCCTCCTCCGCGAGGGCGGGGGCGACGTCCTCGTGATAGCAGGCGGCGTGCCGGGCCATCAGCTCGCGGGAGCGGGCCCAGATCATCTCCAGCACTTCACGGGGCTGGAGCCCGGAGGCGGAGCGGGTGGCGACGCCGGTGGCGATACGGCGCTTCAGGCCGGCCACCCGGACCATGAAGAACTCGTCCAGGTTGCTGGCGAAGATCGCGAGGAAGTTGGCCCGCTCCAGAAGGGGCGTGTTCGGGTCCTCGGCGAGCTCCAGGACGCGCTCGTTGAACGCCAGCCAGCTGCGCTCCCGGTCGAGGAACCGGCCCTGCGGCAGCTGGACGCCGTCGACCTGCCCGTCCTCGTACACGTCGAGGTCGGCATCGATGTCGGGTTCCAGGTCGGAGACCGTCGCCGACACCGTGTGCGGGCGGTGGGCGGCTATGGAGCCCACGGAGGGCTGTGCGTGCTGGACCTGTGCCGGGGCGTTCTGCTGGCTCATGCTCCCATTGTTCCGCTTGTTCCGCGCCGTGAGCGAAACGGGCGCGTCGGAGCGAGCTGGCGGGAGCGTGGCGGCGGCCCCGTTCACCGCGGGTCCCTCGGGGGGCGGCGAAGGCTCTGGCACGGCGGGCGTCATTGGCCGAGCGTCGCAAGCCCGTCTGAATCGATGGTTACGGAGACATGACGTGCGGGATAGCGGGGGGCGGCTCCCGGGCGTCCACGGCGGCGGGGGCGGTGTTTGTCAGGTCTCCGTCCGGTACATCAGGTCCGTCTCGTGGGTCGTGAAGCCCATCCCCTCGTACACCGCCACCGCCGCCTTGTTGTCCGCGTCGACGTACAGCATCGCCGTCGGCAGGGCCTGCGCCGCCAGATGCCGCAGGCCGACGGCGGTGAGGGCCTTGCCGAGGCCGATGCCCTGGGCGGCGGGGGCGACGCCGAGGACGTAGATCTCGCCGAGCTGCTCCTGCGCGTGGACCTTGGTCCAGTGGAAGCCGACGAGGTCGTCGCCGCGGAAGGCGAGGAAGAAGCCCGCCGGGTCGAACCACGGCTCGGCCATGCGGTCGTCGAGGTCCCGCTGGGTGAGGGAGCCCTGCTCGGGATGGTGGGCGAAGGCGGCGGCGTTGACGGCCAGCCAGGCCGCGTCGTCCCGTCCGGGCACGAAGGTGCGCACGGTCACGCCGTCCGGCAGTGTCGGCTCGGGCAGGTCGAGGCCGGCCAACGGGCGTCGCATCTGGCGCAGTTCGCGGAACAGGGTGAGGCCGAGGACCTGGGCGAGGTGCCGGGCGGCGGAGTGGCCGCCGTGCGCCCACACCCGCAGCCGCTTGCCGGACGCGGCGAGCAGCGCCGAGCCGAGGGCGCGGCCGTGTCCGTGACCGCGGTACGAAGGGTGGACGACCAGTTCGGCGGCCGGCGCCTCCACCGGGTCGGTGTCCTCCAGCTGGGCGTAGCCGACGAGCTCGCCGCCGACGGTGAGCAGCAGATGGGACACGCCCTCGCGTTCCCCGCCGCGCAGCTGCAGCCGGCCCTGCTCGGACACCGCCTGCTGGCCGTCGCTCCGCGCGGCCTCGGCGAGCAGGGCGAGCACCGCCTCGGTCTGCTCCGGGCTGAGCACGGCGTGGGTCTCGATGGATCGGGAGTGGCCGGCCTGCCGGTCGCTGTCGTCGCTGGTCATGCCTACGAGGGTAAAGGGCGGGCCCGGCAAAGTGTCGGCAGGGAGAAACCAGGATGTAACCGTTAACCCCCTGTCGCGCTACGCGCGTTGACTCTAGGCTGCGGGCGATCACGCCATGGCCTCGGACGACCCACAGGGGGGACGCATGCCGGCAACACCTCAGCCGCACCACCGCCGCAGACGCCGTACGACCCGGCTGCTCGCGGCCGCCGCCGGACTCGCCACGGTCGGCGCGCTGGCGGCCGCACTGCCGTCGACGGCGAGCGCCGACGACAGCCGCAAGGGCGGTGACCGCCCCGGCCGCTACCAGGACGTGCAGCTGCTGTCCTTCAACGACCTGCACGGCAACCTCGAGCCGCCCTCCGGCTCCTCCGGCCGGGTCACCGAGGTGCACGAGGACGGTACGACCGAAACCATCAACGCGGGCGGCGTGGAGTACCTCGCCACGCATCTGCGCCAGGCGCGCGAGGGCAACAAGTACTCGATCACCGCGGCCGGCGGCGACATGGTCGGCGCCTCCCCGCTGATCTCGGGCCTCTTCCACGACGAGCCCACCATCGAGGCGCTGAACAAGCTCGAACTGGATGTCACATCCGTCGGCAACCACGAGTTCGACGAGGGCGCCAGGGAACTGGCCCGCCTGCAGGACGGCGGCTGCCACCCCACGGACGGCTGCTACACGGACGAGGAGTTCGCGGGCGCCGACTTCCCCTACCTCGCGGCGAACGTCCTCGACGAGAAGACCGGCAGGCCGATCCTCAAGCCCTACTGGGTGTGGAAGAAGAAGGACGTCAAGGTCGGCTTCATCGGCGTCACCCTGGAGGACACCCCGGGCGTCGTCTCCGCCGAGGGCGTCAAGGGCCTGAAGTTCAAGGACGAGGTCGAGACGATCAACAAGTACGCCAAGGTGCTCCAGCGCCAGGGCGTGAAGTCGATCGTCGCGCTGATCCACGAGGGCGGGGCCCCGGCCTCGTCGGCGTACAACTACGACTGCGACGCGCCCGGCGCGGGCGACGGCATCTCCGGCCCGATCGTCGACATCGCCAAGAACATCACGCCGCAGGTGGACGCGCTGGTCACCGGCCACACCCACGCCGCGTACGTATGCACGATCAACGACCCGGCGGGCAAGCCGCGCATGGTCACCTCGGCCGCGTCCTTCGGCCGCCTCTACACGGACACGACGCTGACGTACGACCGCTTCACGGGTGACATCGCCCGTACGGCCGTGAAGTCCGCGAACCACGTGGTCACCCGGGACGTCCCCAAGGCGCCCGACATGACCGAGCTGATCAGCAAGTGGAACACCCTCGCGGCGCCCATCGGCAACCGCGCGATCGGCTACATCTCCGCCGACATCCCCAGCACCGGCACCGAGTCCCCCATGGGCGACCTCATCGCGGACGCGCAGCTGGCGTACGCCAAGGAGCTCGACCCGGAGACCGACCTGGCGCTGATGAATCCGGGCGGCGTGCGAGCGGGGCTGACCTACGCGGCGAAGGGCAGTGAGGGCGACGGCGTGGTGACCTACGCCGAGGGCTTCACGGTGCAGCCGTTCTCCAACACGGTGAACCTTCAGGACTTCACCGGCGCCCAGCTGATCCAGATCCTCAAGGAGCAGGTCAGCGGCTCGAACGAGGCGGCTCCGAAGATCCTGCAGCCGTCGGCCGGTCTGACGTACACGCTGGACCTGACGAAGTCGGGCACGGACCGTGTCGTGACGGACTCGATCAGGCTGAACGGTGCCGCGATCGACCCGGCGGCCACCTACCGCGTCGCGACGAACAGCTTCCTCGCGGGCGGCGGCGACGGCATCCCCACACTGGGCCAGGGCACGAACGACCTGGTCGGCGCGGACGACCTGGCGGTGCTGGAGCAGTACATGACCGCCAACTCCTCGGCCGCGAACCCGATTTCGCCGCCGGCGGCGAACCGGATCACGATCGTGAGCTAGATCGCACACCTCCGGAAGAGGTTGCGGGTGGGGTCGGTACGCATGGTCGGATGGATCGATGCGTACCCCCCACCACATAGCGACGCATTCCCGCTTCAACCCGTACGAAGAGCTCGGCGAACTCGGCGCTCTCGACGACGGCCCTTTGGAGGAGTTCCTTCAGGAGGACCCCGCCACGGAGGAGCCCTCCAGGGACCAGCCCTCCGGGGACGAGGACGAGGAGTGGTCCCCGCCCAACCACCGCCGTAACGGCCGACGACGCCGGCGGGGCCGCCTCGCGGGTCTGCCGTTCGCGCTGAAGGCGGTGGTCGGGCTGGTGGCCCTCGCCGCCTTCTTCACCCTCGCCGACCGCTGGGCCCTGCTCTACGCCGAGCGCCGCGCGGCGGACGCCCTCAAGGACCGCATGGACCTCACCGCGGCACCCGAGGTGGAGATCGGCGGCTTCCCCTTCCTGCCCCAGCTCGTCGACGGCCGCCTGGACTCGGTGAAGGTGACCGTCCCGGACGTGGCGGCCGACCGGGTCACGCTGGCCGCGGTGTCGGCCACGGCACACGACGTACGGCTCGACGGCGACGGACCGACCTCCATACGCGGGGCCCGGGTCCCCGAGCTGAACGGCGACGTCCTGCTCTCCTTCGCCGACCTGAACCGTGAACTCGGCGCGTCCCAGGTGACGTTCACCGGCGTCGGCCGCGACCGCGTCTCGGCGCGCGGCACGCTGCCGGTCGCCGGGCACGATCTGCGGCTGCGGGCCGACGTCCGCATCGGGCGCGACGGCGACCAGGGCATCGACACGCAGATCGGCGGAATCCGCCTGGACATCGGGGACCTGGCGACGTACCGGCCCGGTGCCCGCGCCTCGGAGGGCCTGCACCTGACGCCCAAGTCGGCCACCGACCTCGCCCGCGAGACCCGCAAGGTGCGGGCGCTGCTGACGATGCCGTCCGTCGTACAGCGCATGGGGGTGCCCGAGGCGACGGTCCGCGAGGCCCTGAGCGACGCCGACCGGCTCGCCGAGCTGACCGGCTCCGAGCGCTTCGTCCACCAGGCCATGCGGATCAACCTCCTCGACCTGGCGCTGGCCCACCCCGAGGTACTGGACCGCCTCGGCTTCGACACGGCCCTCCTCGACGCCCTCTCCCGACTGACCCGCCCGGTCCTCGCCGACCGGCTCTCCCTCGGCTTCCGGCTGCCGGAGCCGCCCCAGGGCGAGCTGCGCCTGCGGGACGTACGGGTGGAGGAGGACGGGATCAGGGTGCGGCTCGCGGGGGAGGGGCTGGCGTTCGGCCCGTAAGAGCGGCTGGTGTGAGCGGAGCCCCGGCCCGGATCGACTGCCTCTGCGATCGGGGCCGGGGCCGGCCGGGAGGGAAGGGGGTCGGAGGGGGTCAGGAAGCAGTCGGCGTCCAGTCGCCCAACCAGTCACCGATCTCCTGACCGGAAGCCTGGGCGTCGGTCAGCTGCGGCCGGTTGCTGCTTGCGGACCCTGCGCCGGGGCCCGTGTTCTTGTACTCGGCGAAGCGGTCGTCCTTCCAGGAGAAGCCGCTCATGTCGGTCCAGGGCGTGGACTTGACCGCGGCACTGAGGCTGGTGTTGCGGACCGTGGTCTGCGGGTCGAGGGAGGCGTCGCCGCCGGCGTGCCAGGGGCGGCCGAGGTAGAAGCTGCCGGCCGACACATCGCCGTTCACGGTGGAGTTGGCGATCAGGATGCCCTTGCGGTTCGCGGGCGTGCTGGGAGCGGTGACGTAGCCGAGCGAGGTGCCGTCCCAGCGCTTCCTGAGCGTGATGACGGACTTGTTGATCACGGCGGTGGCGCGGCCGAAGATGAAGTCGACGTTGCCGGTGACGTAGGAGTTGGTCATGTAGACGCGGCCGAGCCTGTCCTTGGCTGCCGTGTCCAGGAGCAGGGTGTCCTGGTCGCCCGTGACGATGACGCCGTCCAGGAAGACCTTGTCGGCGGCGGTGCGCAGGGCGACGGCCTGGTGGCCGGAGAGCGACTGGTTGGCGGCCTCGTCGAAGTCGTTGGAGATGGTGAGGTTGCGGGCCTGGAAGTCGTCGGCCTCGACGGCGACCGTGGCGCTGCCCGACGTGCCGTAGGTGCCCGAGCCGTCCGGCTTGGGGGTGCCCGCCGCGTTGTTGTAGACGATCACCGTGTCCTTACGGCTGCCGCCGGTGCCCTGGATGGTGACGTGCGGCTTGTCGGACGGCACCTTGACCGTCTCGCGGTACGTGCCCGGCTTGACGGCGATGACGACGCGGGAGGCGTTGTTCGCGGGCACGGCGTTCACGGCGGCCTGGACGGTCCTGTACTGCCCGGTGCCGTCCTTGGCGACGGTGAGGGTCGTGGCGGCAGCTGCCTTGGCGGTGCTCGTCGTACCGATCGAACCGCTGGGTCCGGCCCCGGACCTGAGCAGCGACGGCACGTCCGCCGCCTTGTCCGGCGTGTAGGGGTAGTACGTCTTCGGGTCGAAGGCCGTGCCACCGCTCTCGTTACGGCCCGAGGTGCCGGAGAAGACGTTGCCGCGCTGCACCAGGGCCGCGGTGCTGTCCTTGATGACCGGGTTCTTCATGCCCTGGAAGTAGCTGTTCTCCAGGACCATCTTCGTGCCACCGCGCGAGTAGTTGCCGTACGAGGAGTTGATGTCCGTGTTCGGGACGTCCTCGAGGAAGTTGTTGTAGAGGTGGGCGTGAGCGGCGTTGTCGGTGGACGGGTTGCGCTGTTCGGTCTCGCGGATCCAGTTGTGGTGGATCGTGATGTCGGTCCTGACGTTCTCGGTCCAGCCGATGCCGAAGGTCTTGTTGTTGTCGCTCAGCCTGTTCCAGGAGACGGTGACATTGGTGCTGTCCTTGCGGACGTCGATGAGACCGTCGGCCATGTGCCGCAGATCGTTGTGATCGATCCAGACGTGATGCGCGCCGTCCATCTGGACGGCGTCGAAGTCGTGGTCCTTGTCGTTCCAGACGCCCTGGTACGAGTCCCGGATCGTCAGGTTCCGGATGATCACGTTGTGGACGCCGGTACCGAGGAAGAACCCGCCGCCGACGATCTGCCCGGAGGTCCCCGACCCGACGATGGTCTTGTCGGAGGCGACCTTGATCTCCTTCCCGACGGGATTCATGGTGATGGTGCCGGCCACGACGATGACGTACGGCTCGGCGGCGGTGGCGTACTTTTCGAGCTCGGCGAGCGTCGTGACGGTGACGGTCTTTCCGTCCCGTCCGCCGTACGTCCCGTTCTGCCCGAGCGAGTTGACGGAGGCGAAGCCGTCGGCAGCGGCGGTGGCCCAGGCGGGTGCGGCGGCCTGTGCGGTGGGCTGGGCGTCGTCACCGAAGGCGCCGAAGACGGTTCCGTAGGCGAGTGTTCCGGCGGTGGCCAGGGTGGCCGGCACGCCGATCACGAGTGCAGCTCTGCGCTTGCGGTGGCGGGGCTTGCCGCGGTTGTCACTCATGTGCGGGATCCGTTCCGTGCGGAGGGGGATGGTCGCCGCGTAGTTGCCGCCGCTGCCGGGAAGGTTGCCGCTGTGCGTCCGCCCTGACGGGTTGACCGGCGTGCTGTTCGGGCCGCCCGCTTCTTTGCCGGTGTCGTGGGGGTCGTTCGTGGGGGCCGTCAGGGGAGAGGCGGACTTGCACACCTTCGAGTGACGCCTGCCGGGATGCCCGGCCTCCGGGACTGAGCCGCCTGCATGGTTGATCTTCCGGTCGAATGAATGACCAGGACGCGAACGACCGATGTGAAAGGTGCGAGGCCCGTTATGGTCGTAGACACGACGCGTCGAAGGAGGACATCGATCATGGCTGCCCACGCTACGGAAAGTGATTCGGTCGTCCCTCCCATGCCCGAGCGGACGCCGAAGGCGCTGCGTGACGCCATCGCCCAGCACACGCCCGAGCTCCTCCCCGACTTCGACGAGCACTGGAAGTGGGCGATCGCAGATGCATACAACGTAACCCCCGTGCCCGCGTTCATGGCCCGCTGGTGGGGCGAGTACGCCATCGCCCGCGACCCCAAGCTGGACGCACACGTGCATGATCTCGAGTACCGGGCCGCGTACGAGTGCACCGACATCGCCGAGGCGAAGGCCCTTCTGGAAGAGGCGTCGAAGATCCGCTACCGGGTGCGGGAACTGGAGCCTGGCGAGTGACCGATGGGTTCATGGGGCCGCCCTGGCAGATGGACTGGCGGCTCAGTGCTCTCGCTGCCCTGGAAGCGCTGCCTGTGCATGTACGGGAAATGGTCCACGCTGCGCGCGCCGAACTGGTCACTGCCAAGGATCCTTATTTCCGTGGCATCGAGACCGATGCGGGCCTTCCCAGTGGCATGAAGGTACGGCCAGACCGGTCCACTGATCCGAAGGGCCGTCACATCTGCATCTTCGACCACGGAAACGGCTGGCTGAAGTACGTCTTCGTACGCCGCACCGAAGATCCCCAGATCGTGGTGGAAGAGATCTTCTGGCTGGGTGCCGACTCGCCTACGGCACCTCCGGCGGAGCCGTAGCCGCCCCCGGCAACCGCACCGTCGCCACCGTGCCCCCGCCCTCCGCGCGGGCCAGCGTCACCTCGCCGCCGGCCTGTTGCACGGTGCGGGCCACGATCGACAGACCGAGGCCCGAGCCGGGCAGCGCCCGAGCCGACGGCGAGCGCCAGAACCGGTCGAAGACGTGCGGGAGTTCCTCGGCGGGGATGCCGGGGCCGTGGTCGCGAACCGTGAGGACGCCGTTCGCCAGCTGCACCTCGATCGTGCCGCCCTCCGGGCTGAACTTCACCGCGTTGTCCAGGATGTTGACCACCGCCCGCTCCAGAGCCGCGGGTTCCGCCCGTACGTACCAGGGCTCCAGGGCCGCCGTGATCGTCAGCTCCGGGCCGCGGAGACGGGCCCTGCGCAGGGCCGACTCCACCGTCTCCTCCAGCGACAGCACCTGAACGCGCTCGCCCCGCTGGCCCTCCGAACGCGACAGTTCCTGCAAGTCGCCGATCAGCGCGGCCAGTTCCGTCATCTGGGCCTTGACCGAGGCGAGGAGAGCCTTGCGGTCGGCCTCGGGGAGCGGTCGGCCGGTTTCCTCGCTGCGGGTGAGGAGTTCGATGTTGGTGCGGAGGGATGTGAGGGGTGTGCGGAGTTCGTGGCCGGCGTCCGCGATCAGCTGCTGCTGGAGGTCGCGGGAGCTGGCCAGGGCCGATGTCATCGAGTTGAAGGAGCGGGAGAGGCGGGCGACCTCGTCCTCGCTGTCGTCCTCCACCGGGATGCGGATGGTCAGGTCCTCGGTACGGGCGACGTGCTCCACGGCCTCGGTGAGCTTGTCGACGGGGCGGAGGCCCGTCCGGGCGATCCACAGGCCCGCTGCTCCGGCGCCGACGACGCCGATGCCGGACACGATGAGCAGCACCCACGCCAGCGTCGTCAGCGGCTTGTCGACCGTGCTCGTGGGCTGGGCCAGCGAGACCGCATAGCGTTCCAGGCCGATGGTGGCCGGGCCAGGACCGGGCACGTAGGTGTAGACGCGCCGCTCCACGCCCTTGCCGTCGGTGACGGTGTGCAGGGCGGCACGCTGCTCGCCCGCCGCGACCGCCACGTCCTCGGCGGTGACGGGCAGTTCGGCGTCCGAGGACGGCCGGCAGGTGGAGCCGTCGGCCGTCACGATCTGCACGGTGTACCCGGGCAGCGACCCGACGGTCGCGGTGCCGTCGGACGTGCAGGCGTCGAGCATGCTGCGCAGATAGCGGCCGTCGACCTGCGTATGCCGCAACGTCGTGTCGAACTGCGAGTTCAGCTGCGCCCGTGTGATGAACCAGCACGCGGCGGACGCCGCCGCCACGGCCACTGCCACCGCGGTCGCCACCAGCAGAGCCAGCCGCGAGCGAATCGGCAGTGACCGCAGCCGCCGTACCGCCTTTCTCACTCCGCGCCACCCTGCCGCAGCACATAGCCCACCCCACGCACTGTGTGCACGAGCCGCGGCTCGCCCCCGGCCTCCGTCTTCCGGCGCAGGTACATCACATACACGTCCAACGAGTTCGACGACGGTTCGAAGTCGAAGCCCCACACCGCCTTGAGGATCTGCTCACGCGTGAGGACCTGGCGGGGGTGGGCCATGAACATCTCCAGGAGCGTGAACTCCGTACGGGTCAGCTCCACCGGCCGCCCGCCCCGCGTCACCTCCCGCGTCGCGAGGTCCATGCGCAGGTCGGCGAAGGTCAGGGCCTCGTCCTCCTCGGCCGTACCCGCCACCGCCGCCGCGTACGAGCTGCGCCGCAGCAGCGCGCGGATGCGGGCGAAGAGTTCGTCCAGTTCGAAGGGCTTGACCAGGTAGTCGTCCGCCCCGGCATCCAGCCCCGTGACCCGGTCGCCGACCGTGTCGCGGGCCGTCAGCATCAGGATGGGGGTCATGTCACCGGCCCCGCGGATGCGGCGGGCGGCGGTCAGGCCGTCCATGCGGGGCATCTGGATGTCGAGGACGACCAGGTCGGGCCGGTAGGCGGTGGCCTTCTCCAGGGCGTCCGCGCCGTCGACCGCGACCTGAGTGTCGTAGCCCTCGAAGGCGAGGCTGCGCTGGAGTGCTTCGCGCACCGCCGGCTCGTCGTCGACGATGAGGATGCGCTGGGGGTCACGGTCGCCTTCGGCGGGGCTCATGGGCTGGGGTTCCTTGGGTGCGGTGGGACGGACGGCAGACTGGACGTAATGAACGCCTTCAGCCTCGCATGCCTCCCGGTCGGCGCGTGGAGAGGACGGCTGGGTGATCAGCCGCGCATCGCCGAGAGACGGTTCAGCGCCACCTTGCGGCGGTGCGGGCGGGCGGTCGTCGTGTGCAGGCCCATCATCTGCGGGGCCACCTCCGGCGCCCTGGTCGGTGCCGTCGGCGCGTGCAGCTCGTACGCCACGCCGAGGGCCAGGGCGAGGTCGGCCGCGCCGACACCGGTCACGTTGTGCGAAACCTGCTTGATCATGACGTACTCCCTCTCGTCTCGCGTCTGGCGTTGCGCGTCTCTCGTTCAGCGGTTCATTCGGTGGAGCCCGCCCGCAGCTTCGCCAGGTCGGACTTGACCGTGTTGATCGGGATGGCGAAGCCGAGGCCGACGCTGCCGGCGTCGGAGGAGGAGCCCGCCGCCGAGTACATGGCGGAGTTGATGCCGATGATGTTGCCGTTCATGTCGATCAGCGCGCCGCCGGAGTTGCCGGGGTTCAGCGAGGCGTCGGTCTGGATCGCCTTGTACGTCGTGGTCGACGAGCCGGTGTCGCCGTTGAACTCCTGGCCGCCGAACTCGAACGGCCAGCCCCCGCCACCCTGCTGCTGACCCTCGTCCGTCGAGACGGTCACATCCCGGTCCAGTGCCGAGACGATGCCGCTGGTCACCGTGCCGGTCAGGCCCTCGGGCGAGCCGATCGCCACGACCTCGTCGCCGACCTGCACACCGTCGGAGTTGCCGAGGGTGGCCGCCGTCAGGCCGGAGGCGTCCTCCAGCTTGATCAGGGCGAGGTCCTTGCTGCTGTCGGTGCCGACGACCTGGGCGGTGTACTCCTTGCCGTCGCTGGTGGCCACCTTGACCTGCGAGGCGCCGGAGACGACGTGGTTGTTGGTGATGATCTCGCCGTCGCCGGTGATGATCACGCCGGAGCCGGTGGACGATCCGGCGTTCGAGGTGGCGTTGATCTCGACGATGCTCGGGCTGACCGCCTTGGCGACCCCGGCGACCGTGCCCTTCTGGCTGGACGGCACGACATTGGTGCTGGTGCTGCTGGCGGCCGCGGTGTCGGAACCGCCGGTCAGCTCCTGGATGCCGTACGCCGTGCCGCCGCCGATGGCCGCGGCGACGATCGCCACGGCGGCGATCAGCGCGACCGGGCCGCGGGTGCGCCTGGCCCGCGTCGGCGGGGCGGCGACGGGCTCGCTCAGGAGCGCCGTCGGCTCGTACGCGGGCGGCGGAGGCCACTCGGGGTTCACGGGAGAGGAGGCGTACTGCTGGTTGCCCTGGTACGGGTTCTCGTACTCGCCGCTGGGGCGGAGGCTCTCGGTCATGTCCATGAGCCTGTCGCCCGACGATGAGAGCTCCCTGAGTGCTCCCTGAGAAGCCCGACAGAACCTCGTATGCCCGATATAAAGAGGTTTCTCGCAGCTCTGAGAGGTCTCTCAGAGACCTCTCAGAGAGACCGCCGGAAGCTCATTCACACCCGCACGACCGGCGCACCACCAGCCGCGACGGGAACACCTTCAGCCGCTCCCGCCGCGATCCCGCAACCCGCAGTCCGTCGTCCAGGACCAGATCCACTGCCGCCCGGGCCATGGCCGAGCGGTCCGAGGCGATCGTCGTCAGGGGCGGGTCGGCCAGGGCCGCTTCCTTGATGTCGTCGAAGCCGGCCACCGCCAGCTCGCCGGGAACGTCGATGCGCAGTTCGCGGGCCGCGCGCAGCAGGCCGATCGCCTGGTCGTCGGTGGAGCAGAAGATCGCGGGCGGACGGTTCGGGCCGGAGAGGATCTCCAGGGCGACCTGGTAGGCGTCGTAGCGGTTGTACGGCGCCTCGAAGAGGCGGCCCTCGGTCGGGATGTCCGCCTCGGCCATCGCACGCCGCCAGCCCTCGACGTGGTCGGAGACCGGGTCGCCGACCGCGGGAGTCTCGGCGGTGCCGCCCATGCAGGCCACGTACTCGTAGCCGTGCTCCAGCAGATGGCGTACCGCGAGCTGGGCGCCGCCCAGGTCGTCCGTCACGACGGCGACGTCGTCGATGGCCTCGGGGCGTTCGTGCAACAGGACGACCCGGGCGTCCCAGGCCTCGATCTCGGCGGCGGCCAGGTCGTTTAGCGCGTGGCTGACCAGGATCAGCCCGGAGACCCGCATCCCGAGGAATGCCCGCAGGTAGTGGACCTCGCGCTCGCCGACGTAGTCGGAGTTCCCGACCAGCACCATCTTGCCGCGCTCGGACGCCGCCCATTCCACCGCATGAGCCATCTCCCCGAAGAACGGCTGGCGGGCGTCCGGCACGATCAGGCCTATGAGGTCCGTGCGCCGCGAGGCCATCGCCTGCGCCACCCGGTCGGGCCGGTAGCCCAGCTCCTTGATGGCGGCGAGGACACGCTCGCGCGTGGCCGGGGCGACCGGCCGGGGTCCGTTGTTGATGACATAGCTGACCACGGCAGTGGACGTCCCTGCCAGCCGTGCTACGTCGTCCCGAGTCACCTTGGCCACGCGCGGAGTCTACGCGGATGGACCGGCTCTGGGCAGGGCGTACGAGGGCGTCCTCGCGCCCGCCCCGAGCCGTTCGCGCGCCTGCTAGAGGTCGGCCGGGACCTCGGCGGCGCTCAACGGGGCCGTCTCGTCCGCATCCTCCGGCTTTGGCTGGGCCGCCTTGGCCTTCGCCTCCTCCGCGGCGCGGTCCACCTTCTCCGGCGTAACGAATCGATAACCGACGTTCCGGACGGTTCCGATCAGCGACTCGTGCTCGGGTCCGAGCTTGGCGCGCAGCCGTCGTACGTGGACGTCGACCGTGCGCGTACCGCCGAAGTAGTCGTAGCCCCAGACCTCCTGCAGCAGCTGGGCGCGGGTGAAGACCCGGCCGGGGTGCTGCGCGAGGTACTTCAGGAGCTCGAACTCCTTGAAGGTGAGGTCGAGGACCCGGCCCTTGAGCTTGGCCGAGTAGGTCGCCTCGTCCACCGACAGGTCGCCGTTGCGGATCTCCATCGGGGAGTCGTCGTTGACGATCTGCTGCCTGCCCATGGCGAGCCGGAGCCGCGCCTCGACCTCGGCCGGGCCGGCGGTGTCGAGGAGCACGTCGTCGATGCCCCAGTCCGCGGTGACGGCGGCGAGCCCGCCCTCCGTCACGACGAGGATGAGGGGACAGCCGGGGCCCGTGGAGCGGAGCAGCTGGCAGAGGCTGCGCACCTGCGGCAGGTCACGGCGGCCGTCGATCAGGATGACGTCGGCACCCGGGGTGTCGACGAGGGCTGGCCCTTCCGCCGGAGCCACGCGCACGTTGTGCAGCAGCAGGCCGAGCGCGGGCAGCACCTCCGTCGACGGCTGGAGAGCGTTGGTCAGGAGCAGCAGAGAACTCATACGTCTGGTTCCTCCTCGGTCCCTGCGAGGACGTTTGCGGTACTGCGCTGCGATCCCGGGGCCCCGTACACCTGCGGTTTCCCGCTTCGTATACAACGCTTCCGAAAGCACAAAAGGACCCGGGGCTACGCTGCCCGAGTCCTCTGCCCAGCAGAATAGCCCACATGAGCAACGGTCCGGCAGGTCATGTGGCACGATCCACCACCGTTCGTCCGAAGTATGAGACGCCGGGGATGAGCAGACCCGCACCATTGCGGACGTTTCTGCGCACCGCCGACGGTGTGACGATCGACGCCGTATACGACCCGGGTGACGTCGTATACGAAACCTTTACGGCCCCGTTCGGCCATCCGGTGTTCGTCGTCGCGCACGGTTTCACCGGGGACGCGGACCGGCCGCACGTCCGGCGGGTGGCGCGGGCCCTCGCCCGGTACGGCGCCGTCGTCACCTTCTCCTTCCGGGGCCACGGGGCGTCGGGCGGACGGTCGACCGTCGGCGACCGCGAGGTGCTCGACCTGGCGGCCGCGGTGACCTGGGCGCGCCGGCTCGGGCACGCGCGCGTGGTGACCGTCGGCTTCTCCATGGGCGGCTCGGTGGTGCTGCGGCACGCGGCGCTGCACGGCGGGGAGCGCGAGGGGCGCACGGACGCGGTGGTGTCGGTGAGCGCGCCGGCCCGCTGGTACTACCGGGGCACGGCGTCCATGCGGCGCGTGCACTGGCTGGTGACCCGCCCCGCGGGCCGGCTGGTCGGCCGCTACGGCTTCCGTACCCGTATCCACCACCGGGACTGGAACCCGGTCCCGCTGTCCCCGGTCGAGGCGGTTCCCCGGATAGCACCGACCCCGTTGCTCATCGTGCACGGCGACCGCGACGGCTACTTCCCCGTCGACCACCCCCACATGCTGGCCGCGGCCGCCGGCGACCACGGCGAACTCTGGCTGGAGCCCGGCATGGGCCACGCCGAGCACGCCGCCCCCGACGAACTCCTCGCCCGTATCGGGGACTGGGCTGTCAGCAGGGCGGGCTAGCCTTGCGGTGTTCACCGCCGAACGACAGGACAAGCGGTGTTCACCGCCGAATGGACCAGAGGAACGAGATGGCAAAGGTCACGGTGCGCTACTGGGCCGCCGCGAAGGCCGCGGCCGGGATCGCCGAGGAGCCGTACGACGCGGCCACGCTCGCCGAGGCGCTCGACGCCGTGCGCGAGCGACACCCCGGTGAACTGACGCGCGTCCTGCAGCGATGCTCCTTCCTCATCGACGGGGACCCCGTGGGCACCCGCGGGCATGAGACGGTACGGCTGGCCGAGGGCGGCACGGTCGAGGTGCTCCCGCCGTTCGCAGGAGGGTGACCACACCGATGAGCAACCAGCCGTATCAGGGTCCGTACGAGGGCTCTTACGACGGGTCCTACGACGGCCGGTACGAGGGCTACGACCCGTACCAGCAGCAGGCATCCCAGCCCCAGGTCCCCCAGGCGTGGCCCGGGCACCCGCAGTCGTACGACGATCCGCAGGCCGCCCAGCAGTACACGCAGCAGTGGCAGGGGCAGACCTGGGAGACGGACGTGCACCCGCCGGTCGCCGCCGTCGACCCGGCCGAGACGGCGTACCTGCCGCCGCAGTCGCCCGCGTACGGGACCACCGGCCAGTACCTGCCCCCGCAGAGCGCGAACGCCGGGTGGGACCAGCCGGACCGGCCCACGGCGCCCGAACCGACGCCTGCGCCGCCCGCCGCCGACTCCACGGGCCCCGCCTACGGCCCCGCCACCATCGCCGGGAACGCCCGCATCACCGACGCCCAGCGCGCCCGCCTCGAAGGCCGCTCCCCGATCATCGAGCCCGGCATGCAGCCCGCCGCGCTCACCGCGCTGCTCGGCCTGCTGCTGTCCGGCACGGCGGCGCTCGGCGAGTACGCCCTGCTCGTACCACTCGTCGTCCTGCAGGCGGTCACCGCCGCGGGCTGGTTCCGGCTGAACGGCATGTGGCCGGCCCGGCAGGGCATCGCGCTGGCGTTCGCGGGCGCGCTGACCGCCGACGCGGCACTGCTCGTCGCAGGCCGTGACCACGGGCCCGCCGCGATCCTGGGCACTCTCGGCGTCTGGGTCCTGCTGACGCTGGTCCTGCAACTGCGCTCGCACGCCGACCCCGACACGCGGATGTACGGCCTGATGGCGACGGTCGTCTCGGCCGCGCTGGCCATCGTCGCGGGCGGCTACCTCGCCGCCGAGCCGGACGCGGTCATGGTCGGTGCCGCCGCGGTGGCCGTGGCGGTTCTCGCCCGCGCGCTGCCACTGCCCACGCCGGCCTCCGTGGTCGTCGCGCTGCTCGCCGCGGCCGGTGCGGGTATCGCGGTGGGCAGCATGACGGACGTGGGAACGGGGGGCGCGCTGCTGGGCGCGGCGGCCGCCGCCTGCGCGCTGATCGGCCACCGGGTCGCGAGCTACGACTACCCGTCCCGGTTCGTCCACTTCACGGCGGGCGTTGCGCTGCCGCTGAGCGTGGCGGCACCGGTGGTGTGGGTGCTGGGGCGGGCGCTGGTCTGAGGCACGGCCTGTTGTCACAGGTGATCGACAATTCCGCGGTGCACCTTCCCGGTGGGGTTACCGTGACCGTCGACCTGAAGACCGCCGAGGTGGGGGAACATGCGCGCGCTGCGAATACTTCTGATCGTCGTCGTGGTCCTCGGCGGACTGTTCGTGGCGGCCGACCGCCTCGCCGTGAACTTCGCCGAGGGTGAGGCCGCGGACCGGCTGAAGACCACCGAGAACCTGGCCGCCACCCCGGACGTGTCCATCAACGGCTTCCCGTTCCTCACCCAGGTCGCCGGCGGCACGCTGGACGACGTCGAGGTCGGCATCAAGGACTACGAGGCGGCCGCGGGCGACGGTGAGCGGATCCGCATCGACGACCTGACGGCGAACATGAAGGGCGTCGAGTTCTCCGGCGACTACAGCTCCGCCACGGCGGCCAGCGCCACCGGCACCGCGAGCATCACCTACGACGAGCTGCTCAAGACCGCCAAGTCCGAGCCGACGCAGGTCGCGCCCGGGGTCACCGCCGAGGTCGTGGGCCTGTCCGACGGCGGCAACGGCAAGATCAAGGTCGCGGTCGAGGCAACGGTCCTCGGCACCAAGCTGCCCCAGCCGGTCTCCGTGCTCAGCTCCGTCAAGGCCGAGGGCGACACCGTGCGGGTGAGCGCCGACGCGCTGCCCTCGTTCGGGGGCGTCGAGGTCGGCGAGTCACGGATCCGGGCGATCACCGACTTCGAGCAGCGGATCGACGAGCTGCCCGGCGGCATCCAGCTCGACAAGGTCGAGGCGGCGGAGAACGGTGTCGAGATCACGGTGCAGGGTTCGAACGTCCGGCTCGCCGGGTAGAACGGCGGGTGGCGGACCGGGGCTGTCCGAAAGGCGAGACGGTCGTGTCCGTACGGCAGTTGCCGCGTGGTGTCCCCGCGCCCGGATGCCGTTCCGCGGCGGCTCGGGTACGCATCTGATCCCACATCCCGGACGATCGTGTCTCAGAATACGACACGCCGGTGACACGCCCGCTGATCCGTCCCTACGATCGAGCCCATGAAGCGACAGGCGGATCTCACGAAGCGGCGGGCAGTAGACCTGTGCCGCGTTGCCGCCATGCTCTGTCGCACCTTCTGAGCGGAAGCTCCGACTTCCGCGTTCCCCTGCCCTGCTCAGGGCATCCGTGCGCCGTGCCGACCCCGGCATCAGCGCACCCTCGCACTCGCACGCCCCGCCGCAACTGCCCCGGAGGAGAAAGAGCATGAGCCGCAGCGACGTCCTGGTAGACGCCGACTGGCTGCAGGAGCACCTGGACGACCCGAGCATCGCCATTGTCGAGGTCGACGAGGACACCACCGCCTACGAGAAGAACCACATCCGCAACGCCATCCGGATCGACTGGACCAAGGACCTCCAGGACCCGGTCCGCCGCGACTTCATCGACCAGGAGGGCTTCGAGAAGCTCCTCTCGGCGAAGGGCATCGCCAACGACACGCTGGTGATCCTCTACGGCGGCAACAACAACTGGTTCGCCTCGTACGCCTACTGGTACTTCAAGCTCTACGGCCACGAGAACGTCAAGCTGCTCGACGGCGGCCGCAAGAAGTGGGAGCTGGACGCCCGCGAGCTGGTCGAGGAGGTGCCGGAGCGCGCCGCCACCGACTACAAGGCCAAGCCGCAGGACACCTCGATCCGCGCCTTCCGTGACGACGTGGTCGCCGCCATCGGTTCGCAGAACCTGGTCGACGTCCGCTCGCCCGACGAGTTCTCCGGCAAGCTGCTCGCCCCGGCGCACCTGCCGCAGGAGCAGTCGCAGCGTCCGGGGCACGTCCCGACCGCCCGCAACATCCCGTGGTCGAAGAACGCCAACGACGACGGCACCTTCAAGTCGGACGAGGAGCTCAAGGAGCTCTACGCCGACGAGCAGGTGGACCTGGCGAAGGACACCATCGCCTACTGCCGTATCGGTGAGCGCTCGGCCCTCACCTGGTTCGTCCTGCACGAGCTGCTGGGCGTGGAGAACGTCAAGAACTACGACGGCTCCTGGACCGAGTACGGCTCCCTCGTCGGCGTGCCGATCGAGCTCGGCGCCAACAAGTAACCGACCCCGACCGACCTTTCCAGGCCTTTCTGGACCTCTTCAGGAGAAACGACATGTGTGGAGCGAAGGCCGGCGGCCCCGACGCCTCGACGATCAAGCCCGGTGAGACCACCATCCAGGGCCAGGTGACGCGTGACGGTGAGCCGGTGACCGGCTACGTCCGCCTCCTGGACTCGACCGGCGAGTTCACGGCGGAGGTCCCCACCTCCGCGACGGGCCAGTTCCGCTTCTACGCGGCCGAGGGCACCTGGACCGTCCGCGCCCTCGTCCCCGGCGCCACCGCCGACCGCACGGTCGTCGCCCAGCAGGGCGGCCTGGCGGAGGTCGCGATCGCGGTCTGACGGCACCCCGTACGACGAAGGGCCGCGGCCCCCGGGTTGGACACCTGGGCCGCGGTCCTTCGGCGCGTTACGGACCTACCCTGGAGTCATGTACGCACGGCGGCGTCACGTCTACTTCGCCCTGATGGGAACGTGCCTCACGCTCTTCGTCCTGGCCTGGGGCGTCGTGCGCCTGTGGTCGACGGCGGCCGCCGTGGCCATGTGCGTGGTCGCCATGGTCATCCCGCCCGTCGCCGCGATGATCGCCAACCGTCGCGGCCCCGACGACCGCTGGTGGGACGACCCCTCCGGGGACCCGCAGTCCGACGAGTGGTGGGACGAGCTGGACGGCAAGAAGCGGCCGCGGTAGGAAGACGTGCATGTCGCCTACGAGGCTCACCAGTCAGATTAGCGATCCGTAGCGATCCCGTGGCAGACTGTCACGTGCATGCCCGGCGCCCAGGCGACGTCGGGCACCCTCCTCGGTCGGGGTGTACGTCCTGGCTGACCAGCGTCCGGAGGGACGTGCCACGAGGGCTGACGGCTCCTGCCGTTCAGTACCAGGGCACGAAGGCGATTGGCTCACATCCCTGAGCAACACTGGGGATCGGTAGGCCAGTCAGAGACGCTGTCCACCGTGGTGCTGACACGCGCGACGCCCATGAACGACCCGGCGGGTGCCCCGCCGGGTCGTCCTGTGGGTGCAGGAGGGCCCGGACGCGCCCTAGCAAGCCCGAGTACGCCCTAGTAAACGAGCGCCTGGGTGTCGTCTGCCAGGGACTCCTGCACGAACACCTGCGCGCCTGCGATCCGCACGCCCTCGATGACGTCCTTCTCCGTGATGTCGCGGCGGGCCGCGCACTGGGTGCACAGCGTCAGCCGACCGCCCACCAGGACCGAGTCGATCAGGTCGGGCAGCGGCGCCGCGTGCGGCAGTTCGAACTCGGCCGCGCGGCCCGGCAGGGCGAACCACGCGGACTCGCCGGTCAGCCACACGGAGACGTCCACGCCACTCGCCACGGCCACCGCCGCCACCGTGAACGCCTGCGAGCAGCGTTCGGGGGCATCGGCCCCCGCCGTCACCTTGATCACGAGCTTCTTCGCCATGGCCGAATCGTAATCAACGCGGATGCAACTCCCTGCGCGGGCCGTGAGTCTCCTGTGCGCGCGGATACGGAATCCACGCTTCACGTTCTGTGGGGGGACGTCTTGGAAGATCCCGAAAAGCCACCCCGGCCGCGGCGGCGCGGGCGCACCGCCCTGCTCCTCACCGGTGCCGCCGCGCTCGGCCTGCTCGCCGGTACCTGTGCGGGCTACCTCGTCCAGGCCGACCGCGAGCCGACGAGGCTGCCGCCGCTGTCCCAGCCGGTGATGGCGCAGGCGACCGGTCCGGCCCCCGAGCCGTTGTCGGCCGCGCAGGACCGCACCGTGCGCACCGACGGCGACCTGCGCAAGCTGCTGCTGAAGAAGCCGGCCGGGACGAAGGAGGCCGACTGGCTGGCGTCCGACGGCTGGATGGACATTGCAGCATACGCAGACAGCTTCACCGCGCCGGGTGAGAAGTTCGACGATCTCGTCGCGGACGAGTTCCGCCGGGCGGCTGTCGTCGGGTGGGAGGCCGGAAGCTCGTACAACGTGGAGATCCGGCTGGTGCAGTTCCGGCAGGAGGATTCGCTGGCGGCGGCCGACTCCGCCAACAACCACCAGGACTGGGCCGAGAGCGACCCGGACACCGAGAGCTGGAGCATCCCCGGCACCGGCGACGGCATGGCCTACGTCCACACCCGGCCGGACACCGAGCCCGGATACGAGCCGCTGTACAGCGCCGAGGCGCACGCCTGGCGTGGAGATATCGCGATGGAGATCTGGATCTACGGCGACCGGCCGATCGCCAAGAAGACGATCCTGGACCTGGCCGAGCGGCAGATGGAGCGGCTGTGAGCGGTAGCGAATCACCACAGGAGCGGCCGGAGCCGCAGCCGGAGAACCGGCCTCAGCCCCAACCCGAGGCCGAGGCGGGCGTCGCCCCGGTCCAAAGGCCCGCACGGCGGGGGCGTATGGCGGCCGTCGCCGGCTGCGTGCTGCTCGTCGGCGCGCTGATCGCCGGCGTCGGCATGACCGTTGTGACCGTACGGGACGCCGACCGGGACGCGGGCGCCCCGCGCTGGAAGTTCCCGAAGGTCACGGCCGAGGAGAAGAAGGAGCCGGTTGCCAAGGGACTCGCCGGCGTGCTCGTGCCCTACGGCACCGACGGCTGGGCCCCTGGCCCCGACATCGGCGAGTTCGGCGCCGACGCGCAGCTCAACGGCGCCCAGGCCACGGCGCTGCGCAAGGAGTCCCTGCGCGGGCTGCCCCGCTCGGTGCGCAAGGAGTTGGAGAAGCAGATCGACCGGCAGCGCATCAAGGGCATGGCGATGCGCAGCTACTTCAGCCAGGACCCGGGCCGCTACTGGCGCGACGGCATCTTCGAGGTGACCGTCCAGCTCGCCCAGATGGAGAACAGGACCGCGGTCCGTGACATCTCCAGGTCCCAGCGCGAGCTCTTCGGCCTGCTGGGCGGCCGCAAGGGGCCCAAGATCAAGGGTCATGAGGAGGCCGAGTGCTTCCGGACACCCGGGGGCGATCACGAGGACCTCGACTTGATCTTCTGCACCGCCTACGTCGGTGACGTCCTGGTCACCGCCACCGCGGACGGCGCGAAGCCGCTCGACACCGACGGAGTCGCCCAGTTCCTGCGCACCCAACTCGACCGGATCGCCGAGCCGGGGAAGGCCATATGAACGACCAGACCACCGAGTCCGAGCAGCTGACCGACCTCGCGCCGCCCGCGCAGCCCACGCAGCCGCCCGAGGCCCCTGCCCCAGCGTCCCGGGACCGCCGGGTCCTGCGGGCCGTAGGGCGCTGGACCGCCGCCGTGGCCGTGTTCGCGGCCGTTGGCACGGCCACGGCGTACGGGATCGCGGGAATGGAGCGCACGGACGTCCCGGGCCTCGCCACGGAGTCGGACGGGCGCTGGGCCTACCCCGAGCTGACCAGGCCGCCGCTGCCCTCCGGCAGCCCCGGGCCGTTCGCCGACGGCAACACGGCCGGCGCCCACCACGCCGATCTGCGCGCCCTCGTGCTGCCCGCGCCCGCCGGGGCGAGGGAGGACAAGGCGCTGCGCGGCTCGAACGGCTGGCTGGCGACGAAGGACTACCTGGCGGAGTACGCGGTCGAGGAGGACCGGGAGGCGCTGCGGCAGAAGCTGGTCGACACCGGCCTGCGGCACATCGCCGCCCGCGGCTGGACCACGCCGGACGGCACCCGGACCCGGGTCTACCTGCTCCAGTTCGGCACGGCGCAGATGGTGGAGTCGGAGATCGCGAGCGATGCCGTCGCGTTCACGACTCCGACCTACCCGCTGCGCGGCGCCCACGACGCCGCGTACGACGAGGAGTTCCCGGAGCCGGCCGCCGTGGCCGGGATCGAGCGCACCGCCTACTTCGAGCCGAAGCCGTACGGCGCCCAGCAGGTCCGCCAGGCCTACCTCTCCGCGGGCGACGTCTACGCGGTGATCGTGCAGTCCCGAGAGGGCGGTGTGCCGGCCGTTCCCTTCCAGCAGACGGTCGTCCTGCAGAGCCAGCTGCTCGGCTGAGGGCGTACCTCACAAGGAGCGCCGGGCTCCACCCGCGTAAGCTGGGGCCCGGCCCCGTGCAACACGCACCTCCGCTCACCAAGGAGCATCCCGTGATCGTCTTCTTCGAAGTCCTTCTGGTCCTGGTCTGCGTCGGCGTCCTCGCCTTCACCGGTCTGGCCGTGAAGAAGCTGTACCAGGGCCAGCGCTGACCATCGCCATAGCCATCACCGACGTACGAGACTTCTGAGCTGATCATGATCGAGATCCCGTCCGACCTCCACAAGGACCTCGTCCCGCTTGCCTTCCTGCTCGGCAACTGGGCGGGCGCGGGCGTGCACGACTTCCCCGGTGCCGAGAAGTGCAACTTCGGGCAGGAGGTCACCTTCACGCACGACGGCCGGGACTTCCTCGAGTACCGCTCCCACACCTGGGTGCTGGACCAGGAGGGCAACAAGGTCAGGCCGCTGGAGTCCGAGTACGGCTTCTGGCGGATCGACGCCGACCGCAAGGTCGAGGTCACGATGACCCGCGACGACGGCGTCATCGAGATCTGGTACGGCGAGCTGGCCGACCAGAAGCCGCAGATCGACCTGGTCACGGACGCGGTCGCCCGCACCGCCGCATCCCGCCCCTACAGCGGCGGCAAGCGGCTGTACGGCTACGTCAAGAGCGACCTGATGTGGGTCGGCGAGAAGCAGACCCCCGAGGTCGAGCTGCGGCCGTACATGTCGGCCCAGCTGAAGAAGGTAGTCACCCCGGAGGACGTGGAGCGCTGGGCGAAGGCCCTGCCGGACGACCTCCCCGACGACGGCATCGCCTTCTTCAAGTAGGCCTTTCCTGATCTGGCTCTAGACTTCCAGTGTGGTGAGCACCGACTGGAAGAGTGACCTGAGGCAGCGCGGCTACCGGCTGACGCCGCAGCGGCAGCTCGTGCTCGAAGCCGTGGACAACCTGGAGCACGCGACCCCCGACGACATCCTCGTGGAAGTACGGAAGACGGCGTCGGGGGTCAACATTTCCACGGTCTACCGGACCCTGGAGCTGCTGGAGGAACTCGGGCTGGTCAGCCACGCGCACCTCGGGCACGGCGCGCCCACCTATCACCTGGCCGACCGGCACCACCATCTCCACCTCGTCTGCCGCGACTGCACGAACGTCATCGAGGCCGATGTGGAGGTCGCCGCCGATTTCACCGCCAAGCTGCGGGACCGCTTCGGCTTCGACACCGACATGAAGCACTTCGCGATCTTCGGCCGGTGCAAGGACTGCTCGGCCGCGAGGAGTTCACCTACCGAGTCGTAGGCTTGGGCGTATGAAGAGCCCCCTGCTGTCCCTGCCCGGCGCCGTCCCCGCCGAGGGTGTGGACGAAGGCGTCGCCGCCCACTACGGCGACCTGTTCCGCGAGCAGCGCGCCCTCGCCGGCGGCACCGGCTTCGTCGACCTCTCGCACCGCGGCGTCATCACCGTGTCCGGCGAGGACCGGTTGAGCTGGCTGCATCTGCTGCTCACCCAGCACGTCAGCGAGCTGCCCCCGGGCGAGGCCACCGAGGCGCTGATCCTGTCCGCGCACGGCCACATCGAGCACGCGCTGTATCTCGTCGACGACGGCGAGACCGTCTGGGCGCACATCGAACCCGGCACCCAGGACGCGCTGATCGCATACCTGGAGTCGATGAAGTTCTTCTACCGGGTCGAGGTCGCCGACCGGACGGCCGACTTCGCGGTCCTGCACCTGCCGGCCGGTTCGATCGCCGAGGTGCCGGAGGGCACCGTCGTACGGGAGACGGCGTACGGACGTGATCTGTTCCTGCCGCGCGCGGATCTTGAGTCGTACGCCGAGAAGGCCGGTCCCCCGGCCGGGATCCTGGCGTACGAGGCGCTGCGCGTCGAACAGCACCGGCCGCGGCTCGGCTTCGAGACCGACCACCGCACCATCCCGCACGAGCTGGGCTGGATCGGCACCGCCGTGCACCTCCAGAAGGGCTGCTACCGGGGTCAGGAGACCGTCGCCCGGGTGCAGAACCTGGGCAAGCCGCCACGCCGGCTGGTCTTCCTGCACCTGGACGGCAGCGAGGTGCACCTGCCGCCGCACGGCACCGAGCTGCGCCTCGCGGACGACGGCCCCGACGGCCGCAAGATCGGTTTCGTCACGACGTCCGTACGCCACCACGAACTGGGCCCGATCGCCCTCGCCCTGGTGAAGCGAAACGTCCCGGTGGACGCCCGACTCGTCGCAGACACGACGGCAGCGGCCCAGGAGGTAGTCGTCG
>NZ_JBQQCE010000780.1:0-2705 GCF_052245645.1 Streptomyces sp. KR55
GGAAAGCCGTGCAGGCCCAGTTCGAGGAGAAGTTCGGCGCCGACGAGGCAGCCCGGTTGCGTGCATCCCTGGAAGCCGTTCTCGACACCGGCTTCAAGCCCTGGGCCGAGTGAGACACGGCTGTAGGAGGCGCCGGTCGGCAGCAGTAGCAGCGGCAACGCGCCGCGTGGGGTTGGGTGTTGGGTCTGGTGGGAGGGGTGCGGGACAGGGTGGGGCGGTCCGGTGCGGCGTAGGATCTGGCCCGTGACCAGCACACCCGCCTCGACGCAGCATCTGCGCGACCTCGCGCGGCTGCGTCGCGTTCGTGACCGGATCGATCGGGAGTATGCGCAGCCGCTGGACGTCGAGGCGCTCGCCCGCGGCGTGCACATGTCGGCCGGCCATCTCAGCCGCGAGTTCCGGCGCGCCTATGGCGAGTCGCCGTACAGCTACCTCATGACGCGGCGCATCGAGCGCGCGATGGCGCTGCTGCGCCGTGGCGATCTCAGCGTCACCGAGGTCTGTTTCGCGGTCGGCTGCTCGTCGCTGGGCACCTTCAGCACGCGCTTCACCGAGCTGGTCGGGGTAGCGCCCAGCGTCTACCGGCGCGAGGCGGCGCGCGCGACGGCGGGGATGCCGTCGTGCGTGGCGAAACAGGTGACCAGACCGATCAGGAATCGAGAAGCGCCGGCGCCGAGCCGTAACTAGCGTGGCTGCCATGGACATCACCATTCACGCGAGCTTCCTTCCGCACGACGACCCGGACGCCTCCCTGGCCTTCTACCGCGACACGCTCGGCTTTGAGGTCCGCAGCGACGTCGGACAGGGCAAGATGCGCTGGATCACGGTCGGCCCCGCCGGCCAGCCCGACACGTCCATCCTCCTGGCGCCGCCGGCCGCCGACCCCGGCATCACCGACGACGAGCGCCGCACCATCGCCGAGATGATGGCCAAGGGCACCTACGGCTGGATCCTGCTGGCCACCCGTGACCTCGACGGCACTTTCGAGCGGGTACAGGCCGGCGACGCCGAGGTCGTCCAGGAGCCGACCAAGCAGCCGTACGGTGTCCGCGACTGCGCCTTCCGGGATCCCGCGGGCAATCTGATCCGCATCCAGGAGAAGCGCTGAGCCGTCCGGCGATCGCAGCACGGCACCGATCCCGATGGCAGCAGCGTCCCCGGGCTGCTTGACGTCACCGCGTGTGGCTCGCCCCGCGGCACAACCTTCGGCAAGGAGGTCTGGAGGGCGGATGCGTCGGCGTAGGGTGCGCGGTGTTCCGCTGTTCCTCGTGTAGGCGACCCCGCGTGAGAGATGGAGACAAAGACAAGCATGGCCAAGACGACGGACGCGCAGTCGCCTGCGCTGCACGCTGCCGACAGCCACGATCTGATCCGCGTGCACGGCGCGCGCGAGAACAACCTCAAGGACGTCAGTATCGAGATCCCGAAGCGCCGGCTGACGGTGTTCACCGGCGTGTCCGGCTCGGGCAAGAGCTCGCTGGTGTTCGACACGATCGCCGCGGAGTCGCAGCGGCTGATCAACGAAACCTACAGCGCTTTCGTGCAGGGCTTCATGCCGACGCTGGCGCGGCCCGAGGTCGATGTGCTGGACGGGCTGACGACCGCGATCATCGTCGACCAGCAGCGGATGGGTGCCGACCCCCGCTCCACGGTCGGCACCGCCACCGACGCCAACGCGATGCTGCGCATCCTCTTCAGCCGGCTCGGCGAGCCGCATATCGGCCCGCCCAGCGCGTACTCCTTCAACACCGCCTCGGTCCGGGCGAGCGGGGCGATCACGGTCGAGCGCGGCGCCAAGACCAAAGCCGAGAAGGCGACTTTCGAACGCATCGGCGGCATGTGCACACGCTGTGAGGGCCGGGGCACCGTCTCCGACATCGACCTCACCCAGCTCTACGACGACTCCAAGTCGCTGTCCGAGGGCGCGTTCACCATCCCCGGCTGGAAGTCGGACAGCCAGTGGACCGTGCAGCTCTACGCCCAGTCCGGCTTCGTCGACCCGGACAAGCCGATCCGCGAGTACACCAAGAAGGAGATGCAGGCCTTCCTCTACGGCGAGCCGGTCAAGGTCAAGGTCAACGGCATCAACCTCACCTACGAGGGCCTGATCCCGAAGATCCAGAAGTCGTTCCTGTCCAAGGACAAGGAATCGATGCAGCCGCACATCCGGGCGTTCGTGGAGCGGGCGGTCACCTTCACCACCTGCCCCGAGTGCGACGGCACCCGGCTCAGCGCAGGGGCCCGCTCGTCGAAGATCAAGGGGATCTCCATCGCCGACGCCTGCGCGATGGAGATCCGCGACCTCGCCGAGTGGGTCCGCGGCCTCGAGGAGCCGTCGGTGACGCCGCTGCTCACCGCGCTGCAGCAGACCCTCGACTCGTTCGTGGAGATCGGCCTCGGCTATCTCGCGCTCGACCGGCCGTCGGGCACGCTGTCGGGCGGTGAGGCGCAGCGCGTCAAGATGATCCGCCACCTCGGTTCCTCACTCACCGACGTCACCTACGTGTTCGACGAGCCCACCATCGGCCTGCACCCCCATGACATCCAGCGGATGAACAACCTGCTGCTGCGGCTGCGGGACAAGGGCAACACGGTGCTCGTCGTGGAGCACAAGCCGGAGGCGATCGCGATCGCCGACCACGTCGTCGATCTCGGCCCCGGGGCCGGTACAGCAGGCGGCAGCATCTTCTTCGAAGGCACCCCCG
>NZ_JBQQCE010000781.1:0-2694 GCF_052245645.1 Streptomyces sp. KR55
GACGCACATGCGACCCGCCCGGGAGTCCGGTCGGCCACTTCACAGATTCGGAAAGAAATCTCGTCGCGGTTGAACACAACCACCGTCCCCGTTCGTACCCATTGTCGTGCGGCGGCGCAGCAGGGCGCTGCAACACCCTTGGAATTATGGGGAGTTAGCGATGAAGACCTCCTGGCGGAGCGCCTCACTCGTGGCGAGCGCCGTGGCCGTACTGGCGCTGACGACGGCGTGCGGTCAGGAAAACGGTGGCCAGTCGGCCAGTCAGAACGTGGGCGCGACGGCCGCGGCGGGCGGTTACGGCGGTACGGGCCTCGGTTCGGGTACGGGTACCGGAACAGAGGCCGATGCGGGCGCGGCGCCGGACCAGCAGAACGCCGGGGCCCAGGCCGCCCCCGCGGGCAAGTTGGCGGTGTCGGCCAATGCGGAGCTCGGCCAGGTGCTGACCGACAGTGCCGGTCGCACCCTGTACCGGTTCGATCAGGACACCGCCGAGCCGCCGAAGACCAACTGCGAGGGCGACTGTGCGACCGCCTGGCCGCCCGTGCCTGCGGACGATGTCAAGGCCGGTGAGGGAGTCGACGAGGAGTTGCTCGGCGAGGTCACCCGGCCCGACGGCACCAAGCAGCTGACGATCGCCGGCTGGCCGGCGTACCGCTATGCGAAGGACGTCAACCCGGGCGACACCAAGGGCCAGGGGGTGGGCGGCACTTGGTACGCGCTGGCCCCCGACGGCAAGAAGGCCACGTTCGCCGACCTGCCCGGACTGTCCACCCGTGAGGACCCGAAGCTCGGCGAGATCGTCGTCGACAAGAACGGCCACACGGTCTACCGCTTCATGAAGGACGAGGCCTGGCCGGAGCCGGTGTCGGCCTGCACCGGCGAGTGCCTGGAGAAGTGGCCGGTCGTCGCCCCCGTGGCCGCCAACGACACCAAGGGCGTCGAGAAGGAGGGCCTGATGAGCTTCACCCGGCCCGACGGCGTCAAGCAGCAGACGGTCGACTGCTGGCCCATCTACACCTTCGCCGGTGACAAGGCCCCCGGCGACACCAACGGTCAGGGCGTGGGCGGCACCTGGTTCGCCGTCTCGCCCGACGGAAAGCCGGTCGGCGCGCCCGCAAAGGAAGAGTAGGAGGACCTCCCCACCGGTCTGCCCCTGGCGCGCGACCTTGCGGTCCGCCTCCCGCATCCATGCGGAAGGCGGACCGCTTTGCCGTAATTCACCGGGAGTCCGCATGACTCATCCCCATACGCCGGAACTTCGGAACTCTGCGAGATGCTGCGGATACTTTTCGTAGCCTGTTCCCGAGTGGGTCAATTTGGCACGTGCCGCAGGCAGTGACCGGGAACGGATGGTCAATTTCCGTTTCTGCTCGCTCCTTTGGCGGGCGATCAGTAGCCTCAGCTCGAACACCGGATCGCCTACGCCTTGGAGAGATAGATGGAGCGTCCCGCCTGGGCCCCACGGAGCATCGACATCTCGGTGCCGAGCGTTTCGCGAATGTACGACTACTACCTGGGCGGTTCGCACAACTTCGAGGTCGACCGGGAGGCGGCCCGCAGGGCGATGGAGTTCATGCCGGGACTCCCCAAGATCATGCAGGCGAACCGGGCGTTCATGCGTCGCGCGGTGCGGTATGCGGTCGGCGAGGGCATCACACAGTTTCTCGACGTCGGCTCGGGCATCCCGACCTTCGGCAATGTCCACGAGGTGGCCCAGCAGGCGCGTCCCGGAGCGCGCGTGGTCTACGTCGACCACGACCCGGTGGCCGTGGCGCACAGCGAGGCCGTCCTCGAGGGCAACGAGAACGCGGACGTCGTCGCCGCCGACCTCCGCAAGCCGCACGAGATCCTGTCGAGCCCTCAGGTGGAGCACCTGCTCGACCTGAAGCGGCCGGTCGCGTTGCTTCTCGTTGCCATACTCCACTTCGTGGAGGACGCGGACGATCCCTACGGGGCGGTGGCTCAACTGAGCGACGCACTGGCGCCCGGCAGCATGCTGGTTCTCACCCATGCCTCGTACGAGGGAATCCCGCTGCCACCCGAGCGGGCGAGCGGCACGGTGGACGTATACAAGGACCTTCGCAACCCGCTGATCATGCGCTCGCGCGAGGAGATCGCGCGGTTCTTCGAGGGGTACGACATGGTGGAACCGGGACTGGTGCCGATGCCCGTATGGCGACCGGACACCGAACCGGAGGACGAGGATCCGTATGCCTTCTCCGGTTTCGCGGGCGTGGGGCGTACGGCGTGAGCGCGGAGCCGGACGGGCCGGAGGACAGAGTGCGCCGGTTCGCGACGATCTGGAGCCGGGCGGTGTTTCCGGCCACCTCGACGTCGCTGACCCGGCCGGAGTTCGAGGAGCAACTGCTGCCGCTGGCCGGGCGGTTGAGCGAGATGCTGCGGGCCCGCACCTTCGACGCGGCCGAGGCACGGGCGATCGGTGCCTCCCTGGTCGACGCGCACTGCACCGACCCGGAGGCGCTCACCCGCGCCCTGGACTGCATCGACGCCTACCTGGTGCTCTACTGCGGCGAGGACGGTCCGCAGGACGATCTGCGGGCGCGGTCGGCGCGGCTGCAGCACGCCGTGGCCGCCGGGTTCGCCCAGGCGCTGCGCGAGCGGACCCTGGCCGAGCAGGAGGCCATCGCCCAGGCGGCGTTGCGTGCCCAGGGCGTGGTGGCGCAGGCGCTGCAC
>NZ_JBQQCE010000782.1:0-2694 GCF_052245645.1 Streptomyces sp. KR55
GTCCCATCGGCCGGGGGCGGTTCGCGGCGCTGGTGCGGGACGAGTCCGGGGTCGCCACCGTCGCCGGGCTGCTGTCCGGTGCCGAGGGGCCGGGGCGGGACCCGGACGGGGCGCTGGACCTCGATCTCCTTGTCGTGCTCGACGCGCCCCAGCTCGATGTGGAGGCCGCGGCCCTGCTCACCGAGTCGCTGCCGGACGGTGCCCGGCTGGTGCTGTCCGGTGATCCGGCGGTGCTGTGGTCCGTGGGGCCCGGGCGGGTGTTCGCGGATCTGCTGGCGGTGCGCAGGTGCCCCCAGGTCGCCTCGCGGCGGCCGGACCCCGGTCCGCTGGGCGAGTTGGTCTCCGGCATCGGCGTGGGCGAGCTGCTCCAGGTCGACGCGCCGGGCAAGGAGGTCGTGATCGTGCCGGTGCGGGACGCGGGCGAGGCCGTGCACCGGACCGTGCAGCTCGTCGCGGACTCGGTGCCGCGGGCGATCGGCGTGCCCGCCGAGCAGACGGTGGTCATCACGCCGGGGCATGGCGGCGCGGCCGGGACGCGTGCGCTGAACGCCGCGCTGAAGGAACGGCTCAATCCCGGTCCCGGCCGGTTCGGCGGCTTCGACCCCGGGGACCGGATCGCCTACTCCCCCGCGCCGGGACGTACGGTGCCCGGCCAGGTGGTCGGGGCCGACGCCGCGGGGCTGCATCTGTCGTGCTCCGGCGAGAGCGTCGTCGTACCGAAGGAGCGGGTGGAGCAGTCCGTCCGGCACGGGTGGGCGCTGACGGCGCACCAGGCGGTGGGCGGCCGGTGGCCCGCCGTGGTCGTGGTGCTCCCCGGGGATGCCGCGCAGGCCCTCAGCCGCCCGTGGGTGTACACGGCGTTCGGGCGGGCGGAGCGCCATCTGTCGGTGGTGCACGGTGTGGAGCAGGCCCTGTCGCGCGCCGTCGCAGAAACCCCGGCAAAGCCCCGCACAACCCGCCTGCCCCTGCTCCTGACCGCACAGGTGCCGACGGGCGACTGAAGCGGCCGCGGGTGCGGCTTCAGAGGACCGGTGGTCGAGGTCGGGCGGACGCTGACAGCCCCGGTCGTGCAGCTGCCGGCGGCCGGCTGACGAGCGCCGCACCCACGGACCGCGCTCCTCACCACCTCGGCTGTCGCATGATCGAGGTCGCGCAGTGAGAAGCGGCGGCCGCGGAAACCCCGGGGCCGCCGCTCTCGCTGTCTCCGGGCGCGCTCAGCGGTCCGCGTCCAGAGGTTCCAGGTCCTCGTCCCCGTCCAGCTCCGGCTCGTCCTCGAGATCGTCGTCGGTCTCTTCCTCGTCCTCGAGGTCCTCGATGTCCTCAAGATCGTCGATCTCGTCGTCGAAGACCGCGCTGACGTCGAAGCGGCAGACGACGTGCTGCGGGTCGATGCTCTCGAAGGGTGCCTCCAGCCACTCGCCGGGGTCGGCCGGTTCCTCCGCGGCCGTGACCCACAGCGTGGAGTCGCCCTCCTCCAGCCCGAACTCCTTGTGGCGGGAGGCGATCTCGTCCGGTTCGAACTCCCCGAAGAGGATGCCCAACGCCCCATGGACCGTGCCGGCGGCCTCCGCGCCCGTACCCTCGTCGTCCGCCGCCTCGATCCGCTGGGCCTGCGCCAGCAGTCGCTGTGGTTCCGCCACCGCGTAGTCGCGGCGGATCAGCACACTGAGCGCGTTCGGTTCCTCGGGACCCGTGTACGGCGGCAACGTTTCCTCCGCACCGGGGATCTCGAAGGGTGTGACCTCGTCGTAGCGGTCGTAGAGCAGCTCGTCGTACGCCTCTGCGGCCGCGGCCAGCTGGTTGAACGCCTCGTAGACGGCCGGGTCGTCCTCGCCCGACCTGCGTTCGACCGCGGCCAGATGGCGGTCGAGCGCGGTCTTGATCGCCTCGGCGGCGGCGCGTACCTCAGCAGCGGTGGGCTGCGCAGCATCAGACATAGTGCAGACGCTATCCGTACCCGGCCTGTGCCCGCACAATAGATTCGATGCCGGAATACGAATTTGTCGACGTGTACGTGCCGCGCGGGGTCTCCCGCAAGGACGCCACACGCTTGCTGACGGACCATGCCGAGTACGGACACTGGGAGTTGCATCGTCTGAGCCTGCTGCGCGACGGCAGTCGCAGGGTGCGGTTGCGGCGGCGGATCATCCGCCAGGTGCGCGCCACGTGGTGAGCTGAGGCGCCGAAGTGGAGGGGACCCCCGTGGCGGGGCCCGCTCCACTTCGGGTTGCGCCCTTACGCCGACGCCCGCGCCCGGCGGTACAGGACCGCTCCGCCCAGCAGCGCGCCCGCGCCCAGTGAGACGGCGGCGCCGATCGGCAGTTCGCTGCCCGTTTCGGCGAGCGCACCGGTGCCGCGGGGCTGCGCGACGGACTGGCCGCCGGGCCGGTTGACGTCGGTGAAGCCGTCGTCACCCGGCGTCTCGCCGCCCGGGGTGGGCGGGGTGCTCGGGGTGCCGGGCTCCTCCGGGTCACCGGGATTGCCCGGGTTGCCCGGGTTTTCCGGCGTCCCGGGCGGCGTCGTACCGTCGCCGCCTCCCGGCGGGGTGGTGTGACCACCGCCGGAGCCGTCGTTCGCGCAGTCGTTGCCGACGGCGGTGTTGCCGACGCCGATGACGTCGACGCTGTTGCCGCAGATGTTGACCGGCACGTGCACCGGCGCCTCGACGTGGTTGCCCGAGCCGACGCCCGGGGA
>NZ_JBQQCE010000783.1:0-2667 GCF_052245645.1 Streptomyces sp. KR55
CCGTGCCGTCCCGGTCGTCATGGACGCCGACATCTACGACCGTGCGGTGGCCCTCGTCTCCCACATGCCCCACCTGGTGTCCAGCATGGTCGCCGCGCGTCTGGAGAACGCCGAGGAGGCCGCCGTACGACTGTGCGGGCAGGGCATCCGTGACGTGACCCGGATCGCCGCCTCCGATCCCCGGATGTGGATCGACATCCTCTCCGCGAACCCCGGGCCGGTCG
Source organism: Streptomyces sp. KR55 (assembly GCF_052245645.1). Taxonomy (NCBI): domain Bacteria; kingdom Bacillati; phylum Actinomycetota; class Actinomycetes; order Kitasatosporales; family Streptomycetaceae; genus Streptomyces; species Streptomyces sp. KR55. Next base: position 225 of record NZ_JBQQCE010000783.1, read on the forward strand.
CCGACCTCCTCGCGGACGTCTCCGCCGACCTCGACGAGACGGTCCGCGCGCTGCGCGCCCTGCAGTCCTCCGACGAGGCCAAGCGGCGCGAGGGCACCGTCGGCATCGAGGACGTCCTGCGGCGCGGCAACGCGGGCCAGGTCCGCGTCCCCGGCAAGCACGGATCCGCTCCGCGGGTGTACGAGGTCGTGGCCGTGCTCATCGACGACCAGCCGGGCCAGCTGGCCCGCATCTTCGCGGACGCGGGACGGGCGGGCGTCAACATCGAGGACGTACGCATCGAGCACGCGACCGGGCAGCAGGCGGGTCTGGTGCAGCTGATGGTGGAGCCCAAGGCGGCGCCCGTGCTGAGTGCCGCGCTGCGCGAGCGGGGCTGGGCGATCCGGCAGTAGGTGCCGGGGTGGGGTGGCCCACCGCGTCGGGAGGTGCCGTGCGGCCGGACGAGTGACCCGAACCCAGTAACCTTGTGCGGGGCACGATCGCGCCCCGCACACTCACACCACACCGCACCAGGAAGGTGTCCCCCCGTGGAAAACGGCGCCGTTCGGACCGCCCAGCCCGTGATTGTCGCCATCGACGGCCCCTCCGGCACGGGCAAGTCGAGCACGTCGAAGGCCGTGGCGGCGCAGCTCGGCCTGAGCTACCTGGACACCGGCGCCCAGTACCGGGCGATCACCTGGTGGATGGTGACCAACGGCATCGACATCGACGACCCGTCCGCGATCGCCGCCGTGGCCGGCAAGCCGGACATCGTCTCCGGCACCGACCCGGCGGGCCCGACGATCACGGTGGACGGCGTGGACGTCGCCGGCCCGATCCGCACCCAGGAGGTCACCTCCAAGGTCAGCGCGGTGAGCGCGGTGCCCGAGGTGCGCGCCCGGATCACCGAGCTGCAGCGCTCCATCGCCTCCGCTACCGAGAACGGCATCGTCGTCGAGGGCCGCGACATCGGTACGACCGTGCTGCCCGACGCCGATCTGAAGATCTTCCTCACCGCCTCCCCGGAGGCCCGTGCCGCCCGCCGCAGCGGCGAGCTGAAGGGCGTGGACATCCACACCACCCGCGATGCCCTGATCAAGCGGGACGCCGCCGACTCCAGCCGCAAGACCTCGCCGCTCGCCAAGGCGGACGACGCGGTCGAGGTGGACACCACCGACCTCACGCTGCCGCAGGTCATCGAGTGCGTCGTCACCCTCGTCGAGGAGAAGCGGGCAGGGAAGTGAGCGAGGTGCCGACGGCGCGGGGCGCCGAGGTCGGGCGGCGCATCGGCGTCGGCCTGATGTACGGGCTGTGGAAGCCGCGCGTGCTCGGCGCCTGGCGGGTGCCCGCGGCCGGTCCGGCGATCCTCGCCGTGAACCACTCCCACAACATCGACGGCCCGATGGTCATGGGAGTGGCACCCCGGCCGACGCACTTCCTGGTCAAGAAGGAGGCGTTCGTCGGCCCGCTCGACCCGTTCCTGACCCGCATCGGCCAGCTGAAGGTCGACCGCGACACGACCGACCGGGCAGCGATCACGCGGGCCCTCGACGTGCTGTCCGCCGACGGCGTCCTCGGCATCTTCCCGGAGGGCACCCGCGGCGAGGGCGACTTCGCCGCACTGCGCGCCGGCCTCGCGTACTTCGCGGTGCGCAGCGGCGCCCCGATCGTGCCGGTGGCCGTGCTGGGAAGTTCCGAGCGGCAGGGACGGTTGATAAAGGGGCTGCCCCCGCTGCGGCACCGCATCGACGTCGTCTTCGGCGAACCCTTCGAGGCGGGCGACGGCAGCGGACGGCGCACTCGCACGGCGCTGGACGAGGCGACCGAGCGCATCCAGAAACAGCTCACCGAGCACCTGGAAAACGCCAGGCGCCTTACCGGGCGCTGAGCGACACTGAGTAGTGGATCACCCGATATCGGGTACTCCACCGATCACCACGATGAACGACGAGGTACGGACTTCATGAACGACCACATCCAGCCCGACGGCTCGGACGCGTTCGAGCACGATCACGGGGCGCTCGGCGACGCCGAGTACGCGGAGTTCATGGAGCTCGCCGCGGAAGAGGGCTTCGACCTCGAGGAGGTCGAGGGTGCCATCGAGGCGGCCGGGCACGGACCGCTGCCCGTACTCGCCGTCGTCGGCCGTCCGAATGTCGGCAAGTCGACTCTGGTGAACCGCATCATCGGCCGCCGCGAGGCCGTCGTCGAGGACAAGCCGGGTGTCACCCGCGACCGCGTCACCTACGAGGCCGAGTGGGCGGGCCGCCGCTTCAAGGTCGTCGACACCGGCGGCTGGGAGCAGGACGTCTTCGGTATCGACGCCTCCGTGGCCGCGCAGGCCGAGTTCGCGATCGAGGCGGCCGACGCGGTCGTCTTCGTCGTCGACGCCAAGGTGGGCGCCACCGACACCGACGAGGCGGTCGTACGACTGCTGCGCAAGGCCGGCAAGCCCGTCGTGCTG
>NZ_JBQQCE010000784.1:0-2658 GCF_052245645.1 Streptomyces sp. KR55
GCCGAGCGTGGGGGAGTCGGCGACCGACGACAACGCCGGTGGGGGCACCTCCCGCTCGAGCGAAGCCGAGAGTGGGGGAGGGCGTGCCGGCCCCCGCGTCTGCGGCATGATCCGCCGGACAGGCCCTGGGACGGTCAGCCGACCGCCGTGATCAGTACCGCCACCGTGGGGTGATCCGGCAGCGCCTCTCCCACTTTCGCGCGGACCTCCCGGGCCACGTCCACGGCCCGGTGGTCCGCGCGTACCGCCAGTTCGATCCGCACATGGCGGCGCGGGAGCGCGCGGTCGCCCGGCTCCTCCTCGAGATGCACCGCCCGGCCCACACCGCCCAGCGCCCCGGTCAGACGGCTCACGCCCTGGACGGCGAGGGCGGCGTCGGCCACCAGGGCTTCCTCGGCGTCTGTCGACTCCCGCGCCTGCGGCGGCTCCGGGGGTGGTACGGCGTCGGGTTCCGCCTCCTGGCCCAGCAGGGCGGTCACCCGCAGGTCGACCTCCGCCACCGTCAGCCCGAGCCGCTGCGACGCGGCCGCCGCCAGGGCCGTACGCAGCCGGGAGGCCGCCGTCGGCAGCGGTTCGGCGGCCGTCGCCGCGAAGTCGGCGGTCACACGCAGAGGTCCGGGCGGCAGGGCGCTCGGTGGTGGCGGTACGGCGGGCTCATGGGCGCCCTCCGGATCGGCCAGGCTGATCCCGACCGCGCCCAGCCGCACGCCGGGCACCGCGCCCGCCGCGTGCCGCAGCACCGCCTCCACCGCCCGCTCCGTGATCCACGCGCCGTCGCGCGGGCCGCCCAGCGGCAGAAGCCTGCCGAGCCCCAGTTGCCGCCGTACCGCCCGCGTCCATCCGTCCGCCGTCATTGCTCCAGCCTGCCGCATCCCTGGCGCGCAACCGAGCAACCCCACTTACCGTGGTCGAAGGGGACGACGACCGAAAGGGACGCACGGCCATGACCGATATGAACCGGACACAGGCCCCCGAAAGCGAAACCCAGCCTCCGGTACAGACCCGCAAGCCCACCCGGCGTGGCGGCGGCGATCCGGGGACCCGGGGGAGGACCACCATCGCCGACGGGGTCGTCGAGAAGATCGCCGGACTCGCCGCCCGCGACGTCCTCGGCGTGCATGCGTTGGGCAGCGGACTGAGCCGCACCTTCGGGGCCGTACGCGAGCGGGTGCCCGGCCAGGCGAAGTCCGTGACGCGCGGGGTGAAGGCCGAGGTCGGAGAGGTGCAGACCGCGCTCGACCTGGAGATCGTCGTCGACTACGGCGTCTCGATCGCCGATGTCGCGCGGGCCGTGCGGGAGAACGTGGTCTCGGCCGTGGAGCGGATGACCGGGCTCGAGGTCGTCGAGGTCAACATCGCGGTGAGTGATGTCAAGCTTCCGGAGGAAGAAGAAGAGGAGACGGAACCCCGGATCCAGTGACGCCCCGGCGACCGGAACACCGTACGGCTGACGCGCCGCTGACTAGCTGAGGAGCGCACGATGAGCATGGCCCTGGTCGGCATGATCGCCGGAATGGCCCTGGGCTTCGCCGGGTACTTCGGCGGGTTCGGTGCCTTCCTGCTGGTGGCGGCCCTGGGCGCCGTCGGGTTCGTCGTCGGCCGGTTCCTGGAGGGGGACCTGGAGGTCGGCGACTTCTTCCGTTCGCGTGGCGAACGCCGGCGGTGACGCCCGTGAGCAGTGCGGCCGCCGAACCTCGCAGACCGGTCACCGTCGTACCTCCGGGCGAGCGCGGGGCGACCCGGATCGCCGACCGCGTGGTCGCGAAGATCGCCGCGCAGGCGGCCCGGGAGGCGCTCGGCACGCTGCCGCCCGAGGCGGCCCGCCCGCACGCCACGGTCGTCGTGCACCACGACGCCGCCCGGGTCCGCATCCACCTCGAGCTCGACTACCCCAGCGACATCGGTGCCCGCTGCGGGCAGGTGCGTCGCCAGGTCGTCGAACGGGTAGGCGCGTTGGTGGGAATGGACGTTCCGGAGGTCGCCGTCCAGGTGGAGCGGCTGCATCTGGCAGCGGCGCACGGCGCGGCGCAGGGGAGGACGCGATGAGCGAGTCCCAGGGCTCCGACGGCACCACACAGCAACTGCCGGTCATCGAGAAGGAGCCGGCCGAGCCCGAACTCGGCCAGTCCGCCTCGTCGGCCGCCTACGAACCGCTGCCGGCCGCCGACGCGGACAACGGCGGAAACCACCGCTTCTGGTCGGCCCGCCGTATCCCCGCGGGCATCGCCGCGCTGCTGCTCCTCGTCGTCGCGGGCACCTTCCTCTACGACATCGCCGCCGTCCGGGCCGACCAGCCGCCCATGCGCTGGCGCCGGGAACTCGCCCGCCAACTCGCCGAACGCCCCCTCGACGACACCTGGGTCCTCGTCGGCGCCGGCGTCGCCGCCGCCCTCGGCCTCTGGCTGATCGTGCTGGCCATGACGCCCGGACTGCGAGCCGTTCTGCCGATGCGGCGCACCCATGCCGACGTACGCGCCGGACTGCACCGCGACGCCGCCGCGACCGTGCTGCGCGACCGGGCCATGGAGGTGTCCGGTGTGCAGTCGGTACGGGTCCGGATGCGCCGCAGGAGGGCCGACGTACGGGCGGTCTCGCACTTCCGTGAACTGGACGAGGTACGCGCCGACCTGGACAGCGTGCTCGCCGACGCGATCAGGG
>NZ_JBQQCE010000785.1:0-2653 GCF_052245645.1 Streptomyces sp. KR55
GAGCACCCCAACGGTCCCATCGACCCGGACGCTGCCGACCTCTGCCTGCTGTGCGAGACCCGCCGACGGTCAGGGACGAGGACACCACCCCCACGCTCCGCCGACACGGACGACGACGCGCCGCCCTCGCGCGTGCAGTCCCGGCACGGCATCCGCGCCGACCAGCCGCAGCCGAAGAAGCGCTGGATCCCAGAAATGTGGAACGGGCAGGCCTGGCAGCTGTGCGGCACGCCCCGCCAGAGCGAGCAGGAAGCCGAGCAGTATCTTGCGCAGCTGAGCCACGGCTCGGACGCCGCCTCCGCCTACCGACTGGTGTACGCCTTCACCGACCACCAAGTCCTGCGGGTCTGGGGGACACCAACGTTCACTCCGCGCCAGCCGTCCGAGCTATGACGACGCCTGAACCGCCGCGCCCCGGCAGTGGCATTGTCCTTGCCCGGGTGGCGCTGAGACGGGCCAAGGAGGACGCCCGGCGCGGCTGCTTCACCGACACTTCCACCTCCGTGCGCAAGAAGGTGGGCCGCGGTCGCACACCGCCGGCATCGCTCGCCGAGGTCGTGCTGGACTTGTTCGCCGAACGCGGCCTGGGCCACCTGGGCAACCCGACCTCGGCGTCCGTGATCACCCAATGGAGTTCCGTGGTCGGGCCGGTAGCCCGGCATGTGATCCCGGTCGGATTCGATGAGGACACGGCAACCCTCACGCTGCGCTGCGCATCGGCGGCGTGGCTCACTCAGATGCGGCTCATTGGGGATGCGTTGCTGAAACGCCTCAACGCCGAGCTCGGTCCCGGCAAGGTGCAGAGGCTCCGCCTGGTCAAAGGCGTGGTCCTTGACGTGCCGCGGCACGTGGATGCGCCCGAAGTGGCCCATGCTCTCGTGCGGAAGCCGCCGCCACCGCTGCCCGACCCCGACATCGAGGCGGCCCGGCGGCGCCAAGCGCAGAGCATGCCACGCGAGCCGGCCCGCCGAGCGAGCACATTCTGATCCGCCCACGATTCCCGCGCAGCCTCCGGAGAGGCGTCCGCCCGGCCGTGCGCTCAGCGGTTGTGCGCGTGGCCGATACCTGCGGCGAATGTGTCCTGGTCAGACGGGGTCGTGGATACGCTGGCCTGATGCCTGCGGGAGCGGGCTGCAACAGAGTTGACAGGGCAACAAGGGGGAGGGCCTGGTGACCGTCGAGGACGCCGACGCCGCGCTGCATCATCCGCACGACCTGCACGCCGAGAAGGCCGTGCTGAAGGCGATGCTGCAGTCCAAGGACGCCATCGCCGACATCGTCGAAGTCCTGGGCGGCCACGACTTCTACCGGCCGGACCACGGCCTGATCTACACCACGATCCTCGAGCTGTACGGCAGCGGTCAGGGCACCGATGCGCTCAACGTCGCTACTCATCTCAAGAAGCACGACCGCCTTGAGGAGATCGGAGGCGCCGACTACCTCACCGCGCTCGTGGCCGGGCCTTCTGCGTCCAGGAGCTGGATGGCGGAGGCTGAGCGCGTTCAGAGTGCCGCCATGTTGCGCCGGACCAAGAACGCCGCGATCCACATCGAGAATTTGGCGTCCGACGCGGAACCCGACGCGGCCGACCGCATCGCCGACCAGGCCCAGGCCGAGATGTACGCCGCGACCACGCGGCGGCGTCTGCTGCCGCCGGCCAGTCCGCTCGGTGACGTCATGGAAGACACCCTCGACTGGATCGAGGCGACCGGCGGCCGCGAGGCCACCCTGCCCGGCGTGCCGACCGGCTTCACCGACCTAGACGCCCTCACCGGCGGACTCCACCCCGGTCAGCTCATCGTCATCGCCGCACGCCCGGCCATGGGCAAGTCCACCCTCGCCTACGACTTCGTGCGCTCAGCCAGCATCAAGCACACGCTGCCCAGCGCCATCTTCACCCTCGAAGCCGGCCGCAATGAGGTCGGCATGCGGCTGCTGTCAGCAGAAGCCCGCGTCGCTCTGCACCACATGCGCTCTGGCACGATGACCGACGAGGACTGGACCAGGATGGCCCGGCGGATGCCGGACGTCAGCGCCGCCCCGATCTACATTCAGGACGGTTCCTACTCCAACCTCCACGACCTACGCGCCCACTGCCGCTACCTGCACAGCCGCTTGGGCGTCCAGCTCATCGTCGTCGATGCCGTGCACCTGATCACCTACGGCACCAGACCCCTGGGCTCGAGGTATGAGGAGATCTCTGAGATCGCCCGCTGCCTGAAACTGCTCGCCAAGGAACTGCAGATTCCCATCGTCGCCATCTCTACCCTCAACCGCGGCCCGGAACAGCGCGTCGACAAGAAACCGATGCTCAATGACCTGCGCGACTCCGGGGCTCTTGAGGACAACGCTGACGTCGTCATCCTCATCCACCGCGAGGATGCCTACGAGAAGGATTCCCCTCGTGCCGGCGAGGCCGACCTGATCGTGGCCAAACACCGCCACGGCCCCACCGCGACCATCGTTGTCGCCTTCCAGGGCCACTACTCCCGCTTCGTCGACATGGCGCAGACATAGCCACTTCGCCGGGTGTGTCAATTTAACGGCTGATCTTGGTTGTTGAGTGGTCAGTTGTTGCTCGGGGTCAGGCGGCCCTCGAAGGCGATCTGGAAGGCGTTGAGTGGGGCCTTCCAGCGCATGGTCCACCGCTTGC
>NZ_JBQQCE010000786.1:0-2639 GCF_052245645.1 Streptomyces sp. KR55
TGCTGGCGGTGTGGAAGGCCGGGGGTGCGTATGTGCCGCTGGATCCGGAGTATCCGGCGGATCGGCTGGCCTACATGGTCAGCGACAGCGGTGCCTCCGTGGTGCTGGCCACGGCCGCGACGGCGGGGCAGGTGCCGGCCGGCGTGGACGTGGTGCTGACGCACGAGTCGGACGGTGGGTCGGCCGGCGTGGACGTGGTGCTGCTGGAGGAGACGCCCGAAGCACCGGCGGGACCGCTGAACACGGTCGTTGATCCGAGCCAACTCGCCTACGTCATCTACACCTCCGGCTCCACAGGTCGGCCGAAGGGCGTGGCGGTCGCGCACGGTGGGGTGGCGAACCTGGCCGAGGTGATGCGCCCGGTACTCGGCGTGGAACCCGGCACGGTGGCGTTGCAGTTCGCGTCGTTCAGTTTCGACGCGGCGGTGCTCGACGTCGCGGTCACCCTCGGTGGCGGCGGCACCCTGGCCGTCGCCACCGGCGAGGAACGCATCCAACCGAGCGCGCTCGCCGAGATGATCCGTACGGCGGGCGTGCAGGTCGCGAGCGTCGTCCCGTCCCTGCTCGGCGTGCTGGACCCGGCCGAGGTCCCCGGTGTGGAGAACTGGGTGCTGGGCGCCGAGCGCCTGAGTGCCGGCCTGGCCGCCCGCTGGCGGGCGCAGGCTCGCGTCTGGAACACCTACGGCCCCACCGAGGCGACGGTGATCTCGACGGCGACGCTGCTGGAGGAGGGCATCAGCCCGGAGGATGCGCCTCCGGCCATCGGATCGCCGATCGGCAACGCCCAGGTCTTCGTCCTGGACGACTTCCTTCAGCCGGCTCCGGTCGGGGCGGTGGGGGAGTTGTATGTGGCGGGCGCGGGTCTGGCGCGTGGCTACGACAACCGCCCCGGCCTGACCGCCGAACGCTTTGTGGCGTGCCCGTTCGCCGAGGGCGGGCGGATGTACCGCTCGGGCGACCTGGCCCGCTGGACGGCGGACGGGTTGCTGGAGTTCGCCGGACGCGCCGACGAGCAGGTCAAGATCCGCGGCTTCCGCGTCGAGCCGGGTGAGGTCGAGTCCGTTCTCGCCGCGCACCCCGATGTCGCGCAGGCCGCCGTCGTCGTACGCGAGGACCGGCCCGGCGACAAGCGCCTCATCGGATACGTCGTGTCCGGTGCGCAGGACATCGACCAGCAGCACCTGCGCGAACACGTGGCCAAGTCGCTGCCCGACTACATGGTCCCGGCGACCGTGATGGTCCTCGACGCACTGCCGCTGACCGCCAACGGCAAGCTCGACCGGAACGCTCTGCCCGCCCCCGACTTCGGTGAGCGTTCCTCCGACCTGATGCCCGCCGGCGAGGTCGAGGCGATTCTCTGCGACCTGTTCGCCGAAGTCCTCCAGGTCGACCACGTGGGCGCGGACTCCAACTTCTTCGACCTGGGCGGCAACTCCGCGCTGGCCATGCATCTCGCCGGCCGGATCCGGACGGAGCTGGGCGCCGAGTTGGTCATGAAGGACTTCTTCGGCGCGTCGACCCCGATCGGTGTGGCGAGGATCCTCGGCTCGAAGGTGCGCCCGCCGTTGCGCGCGGTCGACCACGAGCAGGACGTGCCCGTCACCGCGAACCAGCTCAGCACCTGGCGCAAGGCCCGGGCCAACCCCCACAGCGCCGCCCAGCAGACGGCCGTCGCGCTGCGGCTCGGCGGCGCGCTCGACCGGGAGGCGCTCCGGGCCGCGCTGGGCGACGTCGCGGCCCGGCACGACATCCTGCGGACGAGATTCGTCGGCGCCGTGGGCAGCGAACTGCACCAGCACATCCTGGATCCGGACGCCGCCCGTCCCGCGCTGCCGGTGATACCGGCGACCGAGGACGAACTGCCCGCCCTCCTCGCCACCCACTCCGGGCACCGGTTCGACCTCGCGCAGGAGACGCCGTGGGCGCCGTACCTGTTCGCACTGTCGGACACCGAGCACGTCCTCCTGCTCGTCCTGCACCGGATCGGCGTGGACGACGCCTCGTCGGACCTCCTCGTGCGTGACCTGGCGGCGGCCTACGGCGCGCGCCGCGAAGGCCGCGCGTCGGAGCGCGCCCCGCTGCCCCTCCAGTTCCCGCACTACGCCCTGTGGGAGAGGGAACTGCTCAAGGGCGAACAGGACGACGAGAGTCTGATCGGCGACCAGATCGCCTACTGGCGGGAGACACTGGCGGGCGCGGCGGCCGAGACACCGCTGCCGACGGACCGCGCACGGCCACCGCACCCCGTCCACGTCGCCGGTTCGCTGCCCCTGGAGCTGGGGGCCGAGACCCACCGGCGGCTCATGGAGACGGCGGAACCGATCGGCGCGACGGCCTTCATGGTGGTGCACGCGGCGCTCGCGATGCTCCTCGCCCGCCTCGGCGCGGGAACCGACCTGACGCTCGGCACCGTGCTGCCGCGCGTGGACGCCGACGGAGATCTGGAAGGAGTCGTGGGCCCCTTCGTCGGCCTGCTGCCACTGCGCACCAACAGCAGCGGCGACCCCATCTTCCGCGAGATGCTCGGCCGGGTCCGCGAGACCGACCAGGAGGCCGGGCTCTACCAGGACGTGCCCTTCGACCGCCTGGTCGAGGTGCTGTCGCTGTCGTTCTCGACGGCCGCGCACCCCGTCTTCCAG
>NZ_JBQQCE010000787.1:0-2611 GCF_052245645.1 Streptomyces sp. KR55
CCCTGCGCCCCGGCCGGGCCGACCGCGACCAGCGGCCCCGGCGCGTGTGGCTCCAGCCGGAGGACGACGTGCCGCATGTACGGGACCGTCTCGCCCGGCTGCGCGACGCCGTCGGGCTGCTCCCGGCCCAGCTGGCCGTCGCACCGGCCGTGGCCGCCGCCGCGGCGGACGTGCTCAGTCAGGGCGACGCACTGCTGTGCTCGGCCGCGCAGGCCCGCGAACTCCGCCTCCACTGGCGGCCCGTCGGCGAGCTGGGCCCCGGCTTCGCGCGGGGGTTCTCCCTGACCGTGGCGGATGAGGCGGACGTCGACGCCGTCCGCGTACGCCAGGCGTGCGCGGACGGTATCAGCCGGTGCCTCGGCGCCACGGAGCGCTCGGAGGCAGCCGCATGACCACCAGTACCGAGAGACTGCTCGGGGATCTGCGCCGGGCCCTGCGCGACGGCGGGCTGTACGGCTCGTTCCTCGTCCGGGACCTGGAGACGGGTGACGAGATCGGTATCGACCCCGACATCGAGTTCCCCGTCGCGTCCCTGGTGAAGATCCCGCTCGCCCTGGTGACGCTGGAACGCATCCGGCGCGGGGAACTCGACGGCGCCACGGTGATCGAGGTGCCGCCGGGGCGGATCACCACTCCCGGTCCGACCGGCCTGAGCCGGTTCCGTCACGCCGCCCACATCGCCGTGGAGGACCTGCTCTATCTCACCCTCTGCATCAGCGACAACAGCGCCGCCGACGCGCTCTTCGCACTCACGCCGCCCGACCAAGTCGTGGCGGTACTACACGAGTTGGGGCTGCGAGGCATTGCAGTCCGGCACACCATGCGCGAGCTGATGGAAACCCCGGTGGAGCGTTTCGACCCGGCGGACGTGCACCTCGCGCACGCCCTCGCGATCGACGCCGGCACACCGGGGCGCGGCCACCGGGTGCCGCAGCTCGACATCTCGCGCGCCAACACCGGGACGGCACGGGCCTTCGTCGACCTCCTTCAGGCCCTCTGGCGGTCGCGGCCCGGAACCGAGAGCGACGAGCCCCCGACGATGCCCTCGGCGATCCACCCCGACGTCGCGGCACGGGTGCGCGGCTTCATGGCCAACAACCTCGTGCGCAACCGCCTCGCCCCGGACTTCGACTCGGACTCCTCCACCTGGTCGTCCAAGACCGGCATGCTGCTCAACCTGCGCCACGAGGTGGGCGTCGTCGAACACGCCGACGGCCAGACCTACGCGATAGCCGTCCTGACCGAGTCACGCGTGGCCGCCGGCCGACAGCCTGGCGCCGACGCCCTCATGGGCCAAGTCGCCCGGCGGCTGCGCGACGAGCTGCGTTCGAGGTGGGGCTAGGCGTTCTGTCCACGGAGGTTGGTGACGGCGACGACGTTGCAGGTTCGGGCGGGCAGAACTCGGCCGAGACGACGTTCTTGCCGCCGCCGACCCAGTCGCCGTTGAAGTTCAGAGCGATCATGTGCCGGCCGTCCTTGGTGCCGAAGGCCTGTGTCGAGGAGCCGTGGATACCGCCGGAGTGGCCCCAGACCTTGATCCCGCAGGTCGTCTCGTACTCGATGAGGCCCAGGCCGTAGCGCTGACGCGGCAGGTTGCCCTCGGTCGAGACCGTGGTCGTCATCTGCTGGAGCTGGGCGGGGCGCAGCAGCCTGCCGGTGAGGAGGGCGGTGTAGAAGCGGTTGAGGTCGGCGGAGTTGGTGACCATCTCGCCCGCCGCCCAGGCCCAGGAGGGGTTGAGTTCGGTCACGTCGTAGGTCTTCCCCGGGTCCTCCGTGAAGGTGGAGTAGTGCCGGGTGGGCGCGGGGACATGCGGGTCGGTGCCGGGGAAGTACGTGGCGCGCATCCCGAGCGGCCTGGTGATGCGCCGCTCGATCTCCTCGGCGTAGGGCCTGCCGGTCAGCTTCTCGATGATCAGCCCCAGCAGAAGGTAGTTGGTGTTGGAGTACTTCCAAGAGGTGCCGGGTTCGAACTGGGGCGGGTTCTGCAGGGCGAGGGCGATGACCTGCTGTGGAGTCCAGTCGTCGTAGCGGGACTCGAGGAACTCGATGCCCAGCACCTTCTTCGAGAACGCAGCGTCCTCGGTGAAGTTGAAGATGCCGCTGGTGTGGTTCATCAGCTGACGGACCGTGATCTTCGTGCCGTCGTGGCCGTTCCCCCGCACCAGGCCAGGGAGGTAGTGGTCGACCGTGGCATCGAGATCGGCCTTCCCTTCCGCCTGGAGCTGGAGCAGGACGGTCGCCACCAGCGTCTTGGTGACGCTTCCCGCGCGGAACCGGTCGCCGTTGCCGCGGGGCTGCTGCGTGGAGAGGTCGGCGACGCCCGAGGTGCCCTTCCATCCCCCGCGGGTGTCGCGTACTTCGGCCACGACGCCCGGCACGCCCGCGGCGACGGCCGCGTCCATGGCGGCCTGGGTGGCAGCGTGCCGGGACTCCCGCGTCTCCGCGGCGGGCACCGTGCCGCCGACCGCGGCCGCAGGCGTCGTCAGCAGGGCCGAACCTGCCGCTGCGATCGCTGTCACGCCCAGCAGCGTCCTCCGTGTCCAGCGTGTCGACATGTGCACCAACCCTCTCTCGGCCTGCGGGACACGCATCGTGCCGACCACCCCTAACC
>NZ_JBQQCE010000788.1:0-2600 GCF_052245645.1 Streptomyces sp. KR55
GACCGAGCCTGCCTCCGACGCCGCGATCGACACCGCCCATACGACATGACCTCACCGGACATTTGATCCATAGCTATTGACAATGGCTCGACTGTGCTGCTGGCGGGCGTCGGCGCGGGCATGTGGCTCAAGGCGCGCTCATCGGCACGCGGGAGCGCGCCGCAGACGCGCTGTTCTGGGTCCGGGCCGACCGGGTGCCCCGCTGTAGCCCGGCCGGCCCCCGCGCGGCGTCCTACCGCACGGCGGGCGACGCGCTGGCGGGCGGCGCCCGCCGACGCTGAGGCATCCGGGGGCACGGCCCTCGGGGAGTCACCCGAAGCCCTCGGGGGTCACCCTCGGGCCGCCTCCTTCTCGTGGCGGAGCTTCATCCACACCTTGTTGACCGCCCACAGCACGATCCCGATCCCGATCAGCACCCCCGCCCGGATGTACACATCCGCCGCCCGCTCCGACAACGGACTCGCCAGGATGATCGCCGTGATCGCCCCGAGCACCGGCAGGATCGTCGGCGTACGGAAGTGCTCGTGCGCGACGCTGTCCTTGCGCAGCACCAGCACGGCCACGTTGACCACCGCGAAGACGCACAGCAGCAGGAACGCCGTGGTGTCGCCGAGCCCCTCGATCTCGCCCGTCGACACCAGGCCGATCGCCAGCAGCGTGACGAAGATGATCCCGGTGATGGGCGTGCGCCGGCGGCGCAGCACGCGGCCCATGCCCTTCGGCAGGACCTTCTCGTTCGCCAGCCCGTAGCAGAGCCGCGACGCCATCATGATGTTGATCAGCGCCGAGTTGGTGACCGCGAAGAGCGCAATGGCCGCGAAGAGCTTCGGCGGGAAGGAGACCCCGCCAGCCTTGACGACCTCCAGCAGCGGCCCGCTGGACTGCTCCAGCGTCTGGTACGGGACGAGCAGCGACGAGACGAGCGCTACCAGTACATAGATCGTGCCGGTGACGGCGACGCCGGTGAAGATCGCGCGGGGGAAGGTGCGGACCGGGTCCTTCGTCTCCTCCGCCATGTTGACGGAGTCCTCGAAGCCGACGAAGGCGAAGAAGCCCAGGGCGGTGGCGCCCAGCACGCTCGTCAACAGCGCGTACCCCGTGCCCTCCGCCTGGAATTCGCCCAGCCGGGACGGCTCTCCGCCGCCCGTCAGCACCGCCCACGTGCCGATCGCGAGGATGATCAGCAGGCCGGTCAGCTCGACGAAGGTGAGCACCACATTGGTCTTCACCGACTCCGACACACCGCGCAGCGCCAGCGAGGCGAGGGCGAGGATGAAGACGATCGCGATCAGGATCGGCGGGATCGCGGTGGTGAACTCCTGAAAGTAGTCCCCGCTGAACGCGCGGGCGGCCGCGCTCGCGGACGACAGGCCCGAGCACATCACCATGAAGGCGATGATGAAGGTCAGGAAGGGGACCTTGAACGCCCTCTGCGTGTAGAGCGCGGCGCCAGCCGCCTTCGGGTACTTGCCGACGAGTTCGACGTACGACGCCGCAGTCAGTAGCGCGACGACGAAGCCGATCACGAACGGCAGCCACAGTGCGCCGCCGACCTTTCCCGCGACCTTGCCGGTCGTGGCGTAGATGCCGGTGCCCAGGATGTCGCCGACCACGAAGAGGATCAGCAGCTTCGGGCCGATGGCCCGTTTGAGCGACGGCTGGTGGTCCGGTGCGCCCCCGGACGTCGATGTGGGTGGCGTGGATGTGGCCATGTGACACCTCTGCCCGGTCGGCCCGACAGGATGCGTACGCTCGTACGGTTCAGCCGTACGGCCGGACAGGACCTAGTGCCGATCAGGCAACGTTCGCCCTGTTCACGACCTCGCGAAGGCGTTCGTCGGCGGCGTGCTTGTTCCGCCAGATGATGTAGCGGCGGATCATGCTTGCCTGCTGCTTGTGGCTGGTGTGGTCGGTGCCGTCGAGAGCAAAGTAGCGCAGGGCGGTGAACTGGGCCTCGATCCGGTTGAGCCAGGAGCTGTTGGTCGGGGTTTAGGCGATCTCCACGTTGTTCGCCGCCGCCCACGTCCCGACCCGCTGGCAGCGCCTCGTGGTCAGGTGCGGAGAGTAGTTGTCACAGACGAACGGCTGCGTGAGCAGATCACCCAGCTCAGCGAGCAACTCGCCGCCGCCGAACGTACCTCGGAGCGGCTCGAGAGCACCCGCGAGACCGTCCTGGAACTGGACGCCGAGGACGGTCTCCCGCCACCCGAACCGCTTCCGCCCGGCTACCACGAGATCCTGGCCGCCATCGAGCAGGCCGCGGACGCGCTCCGCGCCAAGGACGTGTGCAAGGCGCTGGGCACCGGCACCGAACCGCGGCACACCGAGGGCATGCGTGCCAAGCTGAAACACTTGGTCAACAGAGGCATCCTCACCGAGCCCGAGCCAGGTCTGTTCACCCTGCCCCGGCCGACACCACACATCCCAGCCGCCGACTCAAGCTGAGACCCGACGAAAGCTCGCAGAACACCCACTTAGTGGGCGTTTAGGTATCGCTTGTGGCACTACGTCGCTCTTGCGGCTGGTGCTCTTTGAGAGAGTTTATGCCCTACGTGGAGCTTCGCGGCCTTCCAGGCTCCGGCCTCGGCGTCCATTTGTTT
>NZ_JBQQCE010000789.1:0-2542 GCF_052245645.1 Streptomyces sp. KR55
GCATACGCCAGCGACTCCCGCCCGTCGCCGAGCTGCGCCGCGTTCTCGTACACGTCGAACAGCCGGATGGACTCCAGCAGTTCACCGGCGCCCTCGCGCAACGCGGCCTCGACCTCGGCGTGTGGGACCGGCTGGTCGACGACGAGCGCGACGTCCTGCGTGGCGACCGGGAACGTGGAGATGCGCGGCGCCTGCGGGGTGCCGTTGCCCACCTGCTCCAGGGCGTCCAGGTCGAGTTCCATCGCGCAGGTGCGGGCGGGCAGGCCCAGCGCCTTCAGGACACGCGGGTGCAGCTCACCGGCGTGCCCCACGATCCGCTCGGTGCCGCCGGCGACGACCACGAGCTCGGCGCAGCGACCCGGGTGCCACGGCCCGTACTGGCCCTTGCGCACGACGAGTTCGGCGCCCGCCTCACGGGCCACCGTGCGTGCCGCCTCGATCGCGTCGGCCCAGTCGGCCGGGCGGTCCTTGCCCCACCAGCCGGCCTGTTCACGCGCGCCCGCGAGGACGACGGCCACGTGCCGCGGCTGCTCGGGCAGCGCGGCGTTCAGCGTGGCGATCTCCTCGTCGGTGGGGCGACGGTCGACCGGCAGATGGATGGCGACGCCCTGGTCCGCACGCGGGTGGAACACCAGCCCCGTCTCGAACAGCGCCAGGTCGTGCGAGCCCCGGCCGTCATTGCGCCGCAGGGCACCGAGCAGGCCCGGCAGCAGCGACGTACGGAGCGCGGGCTCCTCGTCGTTGAGCGGGTTGACCAGCCGGACGACGCGGCGGGCCGGGTCGTCGGCGTCGAGGCCGAGCTGGTCGAAGACCTGCTCGCTGACGAACGGGTAGTTCGGCGCCTCGACGTAGCCCGCACCGGCCAGGGCCCGGCCGACCCGGCGGTGCAGCCGCTGCCGGTGGGTCAGGCCGCGGCCCGACGGGGGCTTGGGCAGCGTGGAGGGCAGGTTCTCGTAGCCCTCGAGCCGGATGACCTCTTCGGCGAGGTCGTTCTGCTCGAGCAGGTCGGGCCGCCAGGACGGCACGGTGACGATCAGCTCGTCCTGCCCGTACACGTCGCAGCCGATCTGCTGGAGCCGGCGTACGACGGTCTCGCGGCCGTACTCGACGCCCGCGACCTTGTCCGGGTGGTCGGCCGGAACGGTGATGGTGTGCGGCGCGGACGGCGTGATGACCTCGGTGACACCGGCCTCGGCGGTGCCTCCCGCGAGCAGCACCAGCAGGTCCACCGTGCGCTGGGCGGCGGCGGACGCGGCCTCGGGGTCGACGCCCCGCTCGAAGCGCCGGGACGCCTCGGAGGACAGCTTGTGGCGACGGGCCGTCCGCGCGATCGACACCGCGTCGAAGTGTGCGGCCTCGATCACGATGTCGGTCGTGGCGCCCTCGGTGTTCTCGTGGTCGGCGATCTCGGTGTTGGCGCCGCCCATGACGCCGGCGAGCCCGATGGGTCCGCGCTCGTCGGTGATGACCAGGTCCTCGGCGTGCAGCGTGCGGGTGACGCCGTCGAGGGTGACGATCTTCTCGCCCTCCTCGGCCCGGCGCACACCGATCGTGCCCTGGACCAGGGAGCGATCGTAGGCGTGCAGCGGCTGGCCGAGCTCCATCATCACGTAGTTGGTGACGTCGACGGCGAGCGAGATCGGGCGCATGCCGACCTTCTGGAGCCGGCGCTGGAGCCAGATCGGGGAGCGGGCCTCGGGCCGCAGGCCGCTGATCGTGCGGGCGGTGAAGCGGTCGCAGCCGAGCGGCTCGGAGACCTTCACCGGGTAGCCGTAGGCGTTCGGCGCCGGTACGTCGAGCAGGGCCGGGTCGCGCAGCGGCAGGCCGTAGGCGATGGCGGCCTCGCGGGCGACGCCGCGGATGGACAGACAGTCGCCGCGGTTGGCGGTGACGGCGATGTCCAGCACCTCGTCGACCAGCTCGAGCAGCTCGATGGCGTCCTTGCCGACCTCGGTCTCGGGCGGCAGCACGATGATGCCGTGCGTGCCGTCGTCGCCCATGCCCAGCTCGCTGCTGGAGCAGATCATGCCGTGCGAGTTCCTGCCGTACGTCTTGCGCGCGGAGATCGCGAAGCCGCCGGGCAGCACGGCGCCCGGGAGGACCACGACGACCTTGTCGCCCTCGGCGAAGTTGCGGGCGCCGCAGACGATCTCCTGGGGCTCACCGGTGCCGTTGGCGGTGCCGACGTCGACGGTGCAGAAGCGGATCGGCTTCTTGAAGCCCTCCAGCTCCTCGATGGTCAGCACCTGGCCGACGACCAGGGGGCCCTTGAGTCCGTCGCCGAGCTGCTCGACGGTCTCGACCTCCAGGCCGGCCGAAATGAGCTTGGCCTGCACGTCACGACCCGTCTCCGTCTCCGGCAGGTCGACGTACTCCCGCAGCCAAGAAAGCGGGACCCGCATCAGATCTCCATCCCGAACGGCCGGGTGAACCGGACGTCACCCTCGACCATGTCTCGCATGTCCTCGACGTTGTGGCGGAACATCAGCATCCGCTCGATGCCGAACCCGAAGGCGAAGCCGCTGTACTTCTCCGGGTCGAC
>NZ_JBQQCE010000079.1:0-27108 GCF_052245645.1 Streptomyces sp. KR55
ACCGACCCGCGGTGGATCGCCATCGTACGGAAGCGGGCGATGAGGCCCTCGGTCATGTCCATGGAGACGGCGATCGCGGCCCCGATCACGGTGCTGCCGATGGTCATCATCAACAGGCCCGGGACGATATAGGCGATGTAGTCGGAACGGTCGGCGCCGCCGCCACCGATGCCCGCGCTCATCACGTCGCCGAAGATGTAGACGAAGAGCAGCAGCAGCATGACCGGCGTCAGCAGCAGGTTCAGGGTCAGCGACGGGTAGCGCCGCGCGTGCAGCAGGTTGCGGCGCAGCATCGTGGACCAGTCGCGCACGGCGAGGGAGAGGGAGCTCATCGGACGGCCTCCTTGGGCTCGTTGGGCTGGCTCGGCACGGTGGAGCCGGTCAGGGCGAAGAACACGTCGTCGAGGTCGGGCGTGTGCACGGTCAGCTCGTCCGCCTCGATACCGGCCGAGTCCAGCCAGTCGAGGATGGAGCGCAGCTCGCGCTGGCTGCCGTCGCTGGGGATCTGCAGCGCCAGCGCCTCGTCGTCCCTGGTGACCTCACGCAGCGCGGAGGCGGCGGACTGGTAGGCGGCCGGGTCGGTGAAGCGGAGCCGGACGTGCCCGCCCGGGATGAGCCGCTTGAGCTCGTCGGCGCTTCCCTCGGCGGCGATCTTGCCGTCGTTGAGCACGGCGATACGGTCGGCGAGTTCGTCGGCCTCCTCCAGGTACTGGGTGGTGAGGAAGACGGTGACGCCGTCGGAGACGAGCTCGCGGATGATCTGCCACATGTTGTGGCGGGAGCGGGGGTCGAGGCCGGTGGTGGGCTCGTCGAGGAAGATGATCCGCGGGTTGCCGACCAGGGTCATGGCGATGTCGAGGCGGCGCTTCATGCCGCCGGAGTAGGTGGAGGCGGGCTTCTTGGCGGCGTCGACGAGGTCGAAGCGCTCCAGCAGTTCGGCGGCGACCCGCTGCCCCTCGTGCTTGGACAGGTGGTGCAGGTCCGCCATGAGGAGCATGTTCTCCTCGCCGGTGATCAGGCCGTCGACGGCGGAGAACTGCCCGGTGACGCCGATCGCGGCGCGCACGGCCTGTGGGTCGGCGGCCAGGTCGTGGCCGCCGACGTGCAGGTCGCCGGCGTCGGCGGTGATGAGGGTGGAGAGGATCTTGACGGCGGTGGTCTTGCCGGCGCCGTTCGGGCCGAGCAGGGAGAAGACCGTGCCGGCCGGGACGGTCAGGTCGATACCGTCGAGCACGATCTTGTCGCCGTAGGACCTGCGCAGCCCGTTCGCCGCGATGGCCAGGTTGGTCATGAGGGGAGCTCCTTGAGGCTCAGAGGCTGCGGGCGGTGATGTCGCCGTAGGCGGTGGTCGCGTGGATGTCGAGTTCGGCGGTGCCGTCGTTCTTGAGGGCGTTGCTGACGCGGCCGTAGTCGGTGCCGGCGTCCAGGGCGGCCGAGACGCCGGCGGCGGCGGCGACCGAAATGTCGCCGGACTGGGTGCGCAGCACGACCGTGCCGCGCACGGCCTCGGCGATTCGGATGTCGCCCCGTGCGGTGCTGATCTCCGCGGGGCCGCCCAGCCGACCGACCTCGACGTCGCCGTCGGTCGCGGTGAGGCGGACGCTCGCGGCCTCGTCGATCTTGATCTGGTGGTACGCGCCTTCGAAGGTGACGTCGCCGAGGCGTCCGACGCCGCGGAGCTCGGCGCCGGCGGCCTTGGCCTCGATGCGGGAGCCGGCGGGCAGCTGGATGGTCACCTCGATGGCTCCGGAGGGGCCGAAGGCCTGGTTCTTGGCCGGTGCGGCCTCGAGTCGCAGGACGCCGTCGGCGTAGGCGACGGTGGTCTGCTCAGCGGTCTTGGTGTCGCGGCTCTTGGAGGGGTTGGCGGGCAGGACCTCGACGGTGGTGTCGGCGCGGTCTGCGGCGATGAGCTGGATGCGCCCGGCGGGGATGTCGAGGACGGCGGAGATCGGGGCGGGGGTGTCGAACTTCTGCCTCGCGGGCTCCTGCGACTCGTTGTTTCGGACGATGGAAAAGCTACGTTGCGTTCAATGTTCTGGCAACAAGCATGTTGCGATGAATCTCCATCAGTGCAGGTGAAAGCCAAGAAAGTGTTGCAATGGTCTCGAGGGTAATGCAACGGCCTTCGGCCTGAGCGTTGCAATAAATTGAAGCTGAACGCTATGGTGGAGGCACGCAAGGAGTACGAAGGAGACCGCGATGCCCGGAGGCAGACTCACCCAGCAGGAACGCCAGCAGATCGCGCTGGGACTGGCCGACGGCCTCGCCTACGCCGAGATCGCCCGACGCCTGGACCGCCCGACCTCGACGATCACGCGTGAGGTGATGCGCAACGGCGGCCCCACCGCCTACCGCGCCGACCTGGCCCACCGCGCCACCGAACGCCGCACCCGCCGACGCAGGCAGACTCCGCCCCAAGGGTCGGAGCCGGCCCCCCAGCTGCACGGGCGTGACGCCGAGGCCGTGCGCGAGTACGAGGAGGTGTTCACCACCGTCCTCATGGCTTCGGGCATGCCCAAGATGATGTCCCGGGTGATGGCTTGCCTCACCCTCACCGACGCCGGCAGCCTCACCGCGTCCGAACTCGTCCAGCGCCTCCAGGTCAGCCCGGCGTCCATCTCCAAAGCGATCGCGTTCCTCGAGAGCCAGGGCTTCGTCCGCCGGGAACGCGACGAACGCCGCCGCGAGCGCTACGTCGTCGACGACGACATCTGGTACCAGTCGATGATCGCCAGCGCCCGGTCCCTCGCCCAGGTCATCGAGACCGCACGGCAGGGTGTCGGCATCCTCGGCCCCGACACCCCGGCCGGCGCCCGCCTCGAGAACACCGCCCGCTTCCTCGGCTTCGTCAGCGAGAGCACCATCCGGGCCGCGGAGCAGGCCCGCGAGGTTCTCCACACGAAACCCGAAACGCCCTCGGGCGCCACTGCCGAGCCAAGTTCAGGTCGCGGATAGACGGCCGTCTCGACGGTCACAGCCAGTGCTGCCCGCGCCGGATCCTTCCACCTGGAAAGACAAGCTGAGTGCCGGGTAATCCACTTGCCCGCCCCCGCCCGCCTCCCTACCGTCGCCTGCATGGTTGACGCGATCTTCGGGCACCCGCGACTGGCCGCGATCTACGACGTGCTCGACTCCGACCGCAGCGACCTCGATGCCTACCTCGGCATCACCCGGGAGTTCGCCGCACGCCGGGTGCTGGACATCGGCTGCGGAACGGGCGTCTTCGCGCTGCTGCTGGCCGACCACGGCATCGAGGTCGTCGGCATCGATCCCGCGCAAGCGTCCCTTTATGTCGCCCGCGCGAAACCGGGCGGCGACCGCGTCCGCTGGATTCACGGCGACGCGACCGCGCTTCCACCGCTCCAGGCGGACCTCGCGACGATGACCGGCAACGTCGCCCAGGCCATCGCCGACCCGCAGGTGTGGCGGGCAACCCTGCGGGCGGCCCACGCCGCCCTGCAACCGGGCGGACACCTGGTCTTCGAGACCCGCGACCCGGCCCGCCGCGCCTGGGAGGAGTGGAACCGTGACGCCACCCACCGCGTCACGGACGTCCCCGGCGTCGGTGCGGTCGAGAACTGGGTCGAAGTGACCGACGCCGACGGGCCGTTGGTGACCTTCCGCTGGACTTTCGTGTTCGCGACGGACGGCGCACGCCTGACCTCGGACTCCACCCTGCGGTTCCGCTCACGCGAGGAGGCGGAGGCGGATCTTCTCGACGCGGGCTTCACGGTGGACGACGTCCGCGACGCTCCCGACAGACCCGGGCGGGAGTTTGTGTTCGTGGCGCGCAAGCCGGGTGGCGCGCAGCGGATACGACGGTGAGTGGTTTTCGGTCGAGCGCTCCAGCGTCGCGTCCGGTTCGAGGTCGGCCTCCCGCTTGCCCCTGTCCGAGGACGCTGGATGGACCGAGGAAAGGAACTGCCAGGGCTGCGGCGAACGGCTGAGGCCGACCCGCGGCCGTGTTCTGTTCATCGGCCTGTCGGGCCAGGCAGTGGCGCCCGCTGCGTGACAGAAGCAGACCAGGTCACCGACGTGCACGAGCGAGCAACGCCGCATGCGGCAACGTCAGCACACCGTCCTCGTCAGCAAACTCTGTGCTGAATAGGTCGAAGTGGCGCTTGATCTCGGCGCGGATCCGGGGGGTCTGGCTCTGCACCATCTGACCGCCGAACGCCACTCCACTCGCAGGTCCGCTCCACCACTCGTCGGCGCTCGCGCGGTGATCCCAGCGCAAGGTCTCGCACACCGCCGCGCGCAGCCCTGCCGCATTCATCAGTCCAGTCAGGCCGCTCTCATCACGGGGAAACTCTTCGTCAGGGGCCAGTCCCGCAGGCAGGTGTGGTGGACGCACCGCACCTGCGGCTTGGATCGCGTGGCCGATCAAAGTTTGTCCCGCGGCCGGCGGCACCGCCCATATCGTCAACGCGATCCAACCGTTGGGCTTCACGACACGGCGCAGCTCGGCCAGGGCCACCTTGGGCTGGCCCATGTGGTTCAGCACGAAGTTGGCCACGACGGCGTCGAACTCTCCGTCGGTGAACGGGAGCTCAGGAAGAGCGGCCATGCGCACGTCGGCCGCAGGTGCGGCCTGCTTGGCCAACTCGACCATGGTCGACTCCGCATCCACGGCCGTCACCGTCGCACCTCGGGCAAACGCGGCAGCAGCGACCGTCCCCGGCCCAGTCCCTACATCCAGCATTCGCGCGCCAGGCCCTACCTCAGCGGCATCGAGCAACTGCGGCACCGGATAGGCGCACAGCCTGGCGAAGCTTCCGGCATAAGCGGCACCCTGGCCCGCCCATATGAGCCGCTCACTCTTGTCGAACGTCGTAATCGACATCAGCCCTCTCCCCAACCTCAGCCAAGATCGATGTGTTGTCACGACCCTAAGCTTGTTGTTTTAACCTCGCCGGGTCACCTGACCTGCTGATCTTGGCTTCTTCGTGAGACAGCAGGGCGGCCGTTCTTCACGCTTCGAGGTGCCGAGCAACGTCGCGTGAAGGAACGGCCGCTGTGGGAGGGCGTCAAGTCCGTTTCTGGTAGATGCCGCGTCCGGGTTGGATGAGGAAGCCTTGGCGCGTGAGGCGTCCGAGGCGGCTTCGGGTGACGTTCAGGGCCGGGTCGTCGGTGGCGACCACCGGCCGGGCAACGCCGCCTCGCTCCGGCGTCCACCTCGGCACCCTCTACCGCCGCTGGGGCGGCGTCGACGGCATCGTCCTCGACGTGGTCGGCGACCGCCTCGCATCCCGCTCGCCCGTGCCCGACACGGGCGACTTCACCCCCGACATGGAGACCTACGCCCGTCAGGCCGCCGACGAACTCTCGGGCGCCGACGGCATCCTCTTCCTACGGGCCCTCGTAGCGGTCCGCCTCGGCAACGACACCGAGGACGAGTTGCCTCCCATTCTGGCCCGCCGTTTCGACGAGATGCAGGCCATGCTCGACCGCGCCCGCACGAGGAGCCGACGTGCCCAGCGCACAGGACGTCTTCGAGGTCATCATCGCCCCCTCGTCGCCGGCCTTCTATTCGGCATGGAACCCAGGGCACCGACGCGGCCGCCTACCTCGTCGGCCGCTTACATCAACTCACCAAGCACAAGGCCGTCGACTAATCCGGGGGCATTATGCTGCTCGTGACTCAACTGATGACGTGCGAGGTGCCCTTGAGCAGGCTACTGGATGTTTTCGAGACCGTGGTTTCTCCAAGTTATCGCATCTTTGGGCTGGTTGATACGAGTGTCGATACGTATGCACCACATGCGGATCGCACGAATTGGCTCCTTTCCGCCCCTGGCATGGTCTATCTACAGGTGCCGCCCCAAGTAATCCGGGCGTCTGTGCGGTTGGAGAGTTGGTCAACCGTCCCTCCGGCAAGCGATGCTGAGTGGTCCGGTGCGGAGGACGTGGAGGTGGAGCTTCCCGGCGGCGACCTCGCGCTGGAAACCATCGACGGGGGGCAGAAAGAAGTCCCCTTGATCCTGCCCTCGTCCGGCCTGTACCGGATGCGATGGCAGTGGATATTCAATCGCGCAGGCGGGCCTTTCACCTCTCCGTTGGCGGGACGCCGGGAACCCTTGCCCATGCCGCCGGGGCACGAAGAGAAACTGAATGGCGCAGATCAATACTGCCTGGTCCAGATCTGGCGCACAGCCGCCAGTGAAGAGACTGAGTGAAAGAAATGCGGGGCCGGTCTGGTGGACCGGCCCCGCATGATGACCATCTCAGACCAGATGTCCCGGTCAGTCGCCGATGACGACTATGAACGGGTCATGGCTCAGGATCCGGTCATTGTCGTACCAGGCGCCGAGACGCCGCCCGGCTTCTTGATTCTCGTCCGAGTCGATGTAGCGGACGGAGAAGTCGTCGCGGTACGGATCACCCTCGTACTGGTAGCGCGCGGCCCCCTGGTAACTGGAGGCGAAGGGGAATTCGTCGCAGTCGCGCTGCTCTCCCGCCGTGGGTCGACCCGGGACGGCGGCGTTGTTGCACGTGGAGGAGACGACGGAGCGGTTGGCGTCGTAGCGTGCCTGCTCGCTCGGTCCGAAGCCCGGTACGAGGCGGTGCATCGGGTTCAAGGCACTCCCGCCGGGCAGATTCTTGTCGCTCTTCGTCGGGTAAGTGCTGCCCGGGTCGTCAAGAGCGTCGCCGATGTGGTCCGCGACCGCGGCTACCCCGATGTACGGCTCCACGGGAGCAGTGGCATCGGAATTGTCGCTCCGGTCGTAGCGCAGGGCTGGTGTGGCATCGGGGAAAACAGAACCCGCCTTTGCTCGTACGTTGTAGGCGGCGCTGTCGAAGCGAATTTCCCCCTGCTCGCCCTCGGAGGGTATGACCTGGGAGTAGCCAGGGATCGTGAACTTGAGGACCGGGGTGAACAGGCCCGTGGCGATCTGATCGCCATGGGCGACATCGGGCAGCTTGGGCGCCAGTGACCACAGGTCGAACTTTGTGTCGCCGTTGTACTTCCACTGGCTGGGTGAATCACTGCGGCCGGTATAGACGCCAGGCTGGCAGGCGTCCTCTGCCGTGGGGTCGCCCGGAACTCCGATGTCCCAGTCTCCCTCGCACTCCAGCTTCGCTTCCAACTTGGCGCCGACCTGGTTGAAATCGCCGCTGGATATGAAGACATCCACATTGAAGTCGAATTCGGCGAACCGGGTCAGCGTGCTGCCGTTCAAGCCGCCTATCTGGCCTCGGCCGATAAGGGTGTTGGTCGAGATGAAGGTGCCTTGCAGATAGCAGCCGGGGGGCCACCACCCACACTTGATCGCCGGCATGACCGTCAAGGTCTCCTGGCAGTACGAGAAACGGTTCTTGATCCACCCGGCTGTGTTGTCCGAGTCGTCAGCGTTGTGGCATTCGTCGACGTCGGCGATGTATTCGTACGGATCCTGGCCGTTGTTCTCGGGCTTGCGACCGCGGTTGAATCGCTGGCTGGGAACGGTGTACGTGCGCTCCCAGGCAGCCTTTGTCCCGACAGTCGGCGCCTTTGTCGTGCCAGGCGCCGCCTTTGCCGCGGCAGGCTGCTCAGCGGACGGGCCGGTGCGCGGCTTGATGCCGAGCGCTTCCAGATTGCCGTCCCTGTTCAGGACTTGCTCAACCTGGGCGGGGTCGGCGATCAGCGCGGGATCGTTGATCGTGTAGGTGTCGCCGGGCTGAAGATTGGTGGGAACACCGGCGGCGGCGGTCTCCACGACGAACGTCCGCCACGGGGACCAGCCCAGGTTGTAGTGGGTGCCGTCGTAGGCGTTGGTGCGGAACTTGTACATCTTGCCGTCGACGAGCTGCCCGTCCGGGACCTGCACGGTCGCCCACTCGCCGGGCGTGACGAAGTCGGAGACGAGCACGCCGTCTCCGGCCGGCGTGGTGATCGGCGTGTTGGTTTCCGCGTCGTAGACCTGGAAGCTACCGCTGACCTTGTCGCCGTCCGCGTCCGCGAACGTGTCCCTGAGCGTCGGCGTGAGGGTGTTGACACCCCACACATCGTTGTAGGTCTTGAAGGGCGGACCAGCCTGCTGCGCCGTGCCGTCGGAGGGACGGTAGTTGTAGGTCACGGTCAGCTTCGGCTGGTTCGTGGTGGCGTTGCCGGAGTTGACGCGTTTCCAGGCGCGGGTGTCGTCGGTGGCTGCGCGCAGGCCCATGTAGCCGCGGGTCGCCTTCGCCGAGGCCCAGGTCTGGACGAGGGTGTCGACGTCGGCGTTGATCCAGCCGTCGGGCTGGGTGCCGGTGCAGCTGAGGTTGCCGCGGGTCTGGTTGGAGGAGTGGTACTGCTGGTTCCAGGTGGGCTGGTTGGTCCACCGGGAGGAGGTGGATGCCTGGGTGGTGTCCCAGATCGTCCACTCCTGGTTGGTGCAGTCGGTGTTGCCGGAGTGGAAGTTCCACAGCGCCAGGTTCGTGTCGATGATCAACGCGTCCTGGATGGGCGTGGTGTTCCAGTGGATGAAGGACCGGGCCACGCGGGTGGTGCCGTCCGGGTTGGTGGTGCCGGGGTTGCCGAAGTCGAGTTCGGTGTCGGCAGACCAGTCGACCGTTTCGCCGCGCTGCACGTAGGTGTCGAAGGTGGAGGCCAGGGCGGAGGTCGAGGGGTCGACCGTGACCGGGTACTGGGTCTTGGGGTCGGCGAGGAAGTCCGCGCTGGGCGTGACGACCAGGTCGATGCGGCCGGTGCCCTTGTTCACGACCTTCATGGCGACGCGGGCCCGGCGGGTGTGCTCGCCGGACCGCTTGTCCACCGAGGCGTCCCACATGACCGGGGCGGGCATCGTCGCGCGCCGTTCACCGGTCTCGGCGTCGGTGAACGTCACCGACCCGTCCTTGTTCGCCTTGGCCTTCAGCCCCTTGGCCTTGACCGGCAGTGTGTAGGAGTAGGCGCCGGAGGGCTTCTTGTCCATCTCCACGTACTGCTCGAAGCCGGTCCGCGTGGCCTCGACGATGACGTCGGCGCCGGGCACAGCCTCCCGGTAGCGGGCGGTGGTGCCGTTCAGCTCCGGCGCGGGAAGACCGCCCTTCCACTGCAGCGTCACCGCCTGGTCGCCGCTGCCGAGGGTGACGAGATCGCGCGGGGCGGCGTCCTTGGCGGCGGCCAGCGAGCGCGGCGCGGTGCCGCCCTTGCCGGCCAGGCGCAGCCCGTTGGGGTGCTCCTTGGCCTTCACGGTTCCGTCGCCGGCCCTGGTCAGGGTGGCGTCGACCTTGCGCCACTTGCCGGCCCGCCAGACCCGCTCGGGCCCGGAGGTCAGCTCGGTGGTGAGGGTACCGTCGGGGTTGGCCACGGTGTAGGAGGTGGCCGTCGTCTCGTCGTGGGCGACGACCTTCTTGCCGGTCTTCTTCGCCTCGAGGATCGCCCACGCCTTCGAGCCCTTGGCGTGCCGGGCCGCCCCTTGCGTGTCGACTTTGTGGATCTCCGATTTGGACGGCTGGGAGGCCTTGGCCGGCTCGCTGGTCGCCTCCGCGGTGCGCTCCGGGACGGGAGCCGCGGCGGCCTGGCCGGTGGCGGCGATGCCGACCTCGGCGGTCAGCAGCAGTGCGGCGGCTGCCGCGAGCCGGTTGCGTCTTCTGCGTCTTGGCGTGGTGGGTTGGGTGGATGGATACACGAGGTGCCGTGTCCTTCCCGCTAGGTCAAACTCAAACGCTTGTGCGAAAACCGCACGGGCGGCAGAACTCTAGGCAGGAAGATCAACACCCATGGAGCTGATTTCAGGACGTGCGGATTCCGTTCAACTTCCCTGGCGGCAGGCGCCCTTGGTGGCAGGGGGATGTGTATGCCCAAACGTCGGATGGATCACAGCGGGCGCTCAGGGCGACGGGCCGCGGGGCGCACCGCGGCGAGACGAAATGGTGCCGACACGGATACGGCCCCCATGGCCGCTGTGGCTGAAAATCGAGCTTGCGGAGAAGCTGCCGGGTTCTGAGAGGGTGTCAAGTGGTTCTGGGAGTGAGTTTTGGCCCCACCTACGGGTGAGCGGTGGCCCCAGTGACCTTGGCGCGAAAGGCGTTTGAGCGAGTTTTGGCCCCACCCGCGGGATTGTGGTGGGAGGATCGGTGTGCTCCTGCCGCGAGGAGGCAAGGATGCCGCCGAAGACCAAGGTCGAACTGTTCGCCGCGATCCGCTGGGACTCCCGGATGGCAGGGCTGTCGATCCGTGCTCTGGCACGCAGGTATGGAGTTCACCTGCGGACGGTGCGGGAAGCCCTGGCTTCCGCGTGGCCCAAGCCCCGCAAGAAGATGCCGCCCAGAAAGTCCCGGCTGGACCCGTTCAAGAACGCGATCGACGACATCTTGCGGGCCGACCTCGATGCCCCGCGCAAACAGCGGCACACCATCAAGCGGATCTACGACCGGCTGATCGCCGAGCACGAGATGGAAGGCATCTCCTATGCCACGGTCTGCGATTACGTCGCCTGGCGGCGGGTTGAGATCCGCGTGGAGGAAGGCCGGGATCCGCCCAAGGTCAACCACGGCTGGCTGGAACTACGCAGCCTGCGCAGGCTGCTTGCCTCCACGCCGCTGCCCCGCGCCGCCGACGGGCGGATCGTCCTCGCGGTCGATGTGAGTAACTGGCTGCGGCCCGACGCCCCCACCAGTGCGGAGTTGCTGTTCTGCCACGTCTACGGGCGAGGCCGCAGCGCGGATCAGTTCATCCCCGGCTGGCCCTACTCCTTTGTCGCGGCCCTGGAGACCGGGCGCACCTCGTGGACCGCCGTGCTGGACGCCGTCCGGCTGGGGCCGGTGGTGATCAGCGGTGCCATGCGGCCAGGTGGCCGGACATGGACGCGTCGGGCCGGGCGCCGCGGAGTTCGTCGATCTGCGTGCCGCCCATGGCGATGACCAGTACGGCGATGCCGACGAGTACCTGCAGGCAGGCGCTGACGACGGCGCGGAGCCGGTACAGCAGTGCTGCGGTCAGCAGCATGACACCGCCGGCGATGCCTACGTACAGCCAGTTGGGGGTGAGAGAGATGTCGGAGTTGTCCGCTCCGGGATCGAACGGCTTCCAGCCGCTGTAGTCGATGCCGAGCAGGAAGGCCGCGACGGCCCCGATGCCGTCGAGGACGAGCAGCCCGGCGGCCAGGGCGATGTCCCCGGCGAGGGGCAGCCACCGGCGTCCGGTTCGCGGGGACGGCACGTTGTCACCGCGGAACTGCGGCAGGCCGGAGGGCCTTGGAGAGGCGGGGTCGGTCATGGGCGCAAATTTTCCTCGAAAGCAGGACCGGGTCCTGAGTGCAGGTACTCAGGACCCGGCGTTGTGCGGACGTCAGCCGTGGATCAGAGGCGAACCGAGGAGTTCCTGGGTGATGGCGCCCTTGCCGTCGTAGACGATCGTCGTGTCCGTCGACCACCACAGCTCGCCGCCGTAGACCGTGGACGGCGCGACGCAGGTGTTCGGCTCCACCAGGAACCACGAGTAGTTGTCGTTGACGAGCTTGGTCCAGTCGCACGTCTTCGACGTGACGACGTGGTCCTCGCTGATCTTGGTCAGTCGCTCCTCGATCCGCGTCGTGATCTTGAAGCTGGTGAACCGCTTGGAGTTGTCGACGGCCTGGTTGTTGATGATCTGCCAGCTCATGACCGACTTGCCGACACTGACAGTATTCTGGGGACGTGGTCCACAACGCGATGGTCCTCGCGTCGGCGTTCTCGCACGCGGCATCCGAGGGGGCCCAGGCGGATGAGGCGCGGTGGCTGTTGTTCGGCGGTTGCGTCGTCGCAGCCGCCGCACTGCTGGTCAGCGTCGTGTTCTTCCGGGCGTACCGCAAAAGCGACGCCGGCATCCTCGATACAGCCTGCAGGATCGCCGGCGACATCGCAGCGTGGGGGATGTTCATGGCGTTCTTGGGTGGAGTGGGCTTGCTTTTCGAGGTGCGAGGGGCACCAACTCCCAGCACCAGCACGTACCTCGTCCTGCTCGCCACGACAGCCGGAATCGCCGTCGTCCTGGCCGCATGTCTGGCACTGACCTTCGCTCCGGTCTCGAACGGCCGTGAACGAACAGGGCAGCCTCTGCCGCAGTTTGTCGCCGGGTACGCGCTTGTGGTGGATCTGGTCACCGCAGTGATGGCGGCGCTGGGTGCGCTGGGCGTCACCCACCTGAGCTTGATCGAGACCGTGGCCTGGGCACAGGTCGGCGTCGGACTTGCCCCGCTCACTGTGGGGTTCATCCTCCTGTTTGTGTTCCTGGTCGCTTCTGCCTAGCCCTGTCCCTTCAGTTGAACCGCACCGGCCCCCGCGGTGTGTCCACCGTGAAGGACAGACCCACCGGGCCCTCGGCGAGGGTGAGTTCCGTGTCCAGGGCGGTCAGGAGGGGACGGAGCCGGGCCGGGTCGGGGGTGGTGGCCGAGAGGGCCAGCAGGGGAGTGGTGGGCAGATCCGACGCCGTGGGGTGGGGTGAGGCGCCCCAGTCGATGAGGAAGGGGACCAGGCCCGAGGGGTGGGCGGCCACGCCGTCGGTCAGGCGCCACTGCAGGAGCGTGCCGTCGGGGGTCCGACGGCTCATCGGGAGCGGCGGGCCGGGGTCGTACCCCCGGGCGCGGGCGGCCGCGATCGCCGCGTCGAGGTCGGGAGGGCTGATCGCCCAGGTGAGCGTGCGCGGTCCCGGCAACTCGTCGACGCCGAAGGGGCGCGGCACTTCGGGAGTGGACTGTTCCGGGTCCGGCCCGATGATCTCCAGGTAAGCAGTTCCGCCCAGACCGACCAGATAGTTGCGGGTCCCGAGACCGACATGCGTGCCGCCGACCGCCGGTGCCACACCGGTGCGCCGGGTGAAGTCGGCAACCGTCGCCGCCAGATCGGGCGTTGCGAGGACGAGATGGTCCAGGTGTGCCGGAATCGTGTTCATCGTCACCGAGGCTACGCAACCTCCGCCCAACTGTGGAACACCTGTGCGGCAGGATGGGCGCATGATGCGTTCCGTACGTGCGCTGCCCCTGGCGGCCCTGCTGATCCCCGTGCTCCTCACCGGCTGCGGCACCGAGAAGGAGCCCGCCGACCCGGCGGAAATCGCCTCCCGCGCCTCGGCGTTGGGCATCGCGCCGGAACATGTCTACGTCACCGAAGCGGACGGCTTCACCCTCGCCCAGCAGTCCGTCGGCGTGCACGGCGGCGACGGCTTCTCCGCCGTCTACGTCTCACAGCAGGCCGGCGCGCAGATCCAGCTCACCGTCGACCGGGGCACCGTCACCTCTGCCAACTGCCCCGACTGCGCGCGCGACGGCGACGCCTGGTTCCGCAGCACCGGCGACCAGCGCGAGTACGCCGTACCGAAGGACGGCCACGTGCTGCGGGTCGGCGGCGGTCCCGGCGTCTCCCGTGACGTGTTGCGGGAGGCCGCCCTCGGCGCCCACCACCCGTCTGCCGCCGAACTCGACACCCTCCTGCCGGCCGCCGCCCCCGACGCCACGGAGCCGGTGGAACGCGGTGACCTGCCCCCGGTAGGCGACGGCGCACCCAACAACGAGGTGGGAGCGGGCGGCTGACCGAACTGACTCAACAGCCAGGGTTGTTGGCAACTTTCAGGAAGGCGGTCCAGGCGGAGGGGGCGACGGTGAGGTGGGGGGTGGCGGGGGTTTTGGAGTCGCGGATGTGGATGGCGGTGGGCTGGAGGGCGACTTCGATGCATGCGCCGCCTTCGCTGCCGCTGTAGCTGGACTTGAACCACTTAAGCGCCGTGCCGCTCATTGCTCTCCCAGAAGACGGTCCAGCAGGTCCCTCGTGTCCTCGATGGTGAGGGCCTGTGTCCGCAGCATCGCATACTTCTGATTGAGGATCGCCACTTCATTCGGGTCAGCGATCAGCTGGCTGCCGCGATGCGTCTCGGTATAGGCGAGCCTCTGATGCTCGGGGGTCTCCAGCAGGATGAAGGGTCCGTCGAGCCCGGCGTGCGAGGTGCGTCCCAGCGGTAGGACCTGCAAGGTGAGACCGGGCAGGTCGGCGTACTCCCGCAGGTGCCGCAGTTGTTCGACGTATACGGCCCGCCCGCCCAGCCGGTCTCGCAGGGCCGCCTCCCAGGTCACGAAGCTCGTCATCGGCGGCACCCTGCGGTGCAGGACCTCGCGCCGCTCGATGCGTGCCGCCACCAACTGCTCGATCTCGTCCTCGTCGTAGACCGGTACGCGGCTGCGGAAGACCGCCCGTGCGTACGCTTCGGTCTGGAGCAGTCCCGGAATCACCTGGCTCTCGTACCACGAGATGGCGACAGCTTCCCGCTCCTGATCCAGGTACTCCTCTGCCCACATCGGCACGAGATCCACCTCCGGCATCCTGCTCAACGCAGTCGACAACGCGCCTTTGGTCTCCAGGAGTTCATCGAGCTGCTCGGCGAGATCCGGCTTCAGCGGCCGTCGGCCCTGCTCGATCGACGCGATCTGCTGTTCGCCGACGACGAACCGCTCACCCAG
Organism: Streptomyces sp. KR55; assembly: GCF_052245645.1. Classification (NCBI taxonomy): domain Bacteria; kingdom Bacillati; phylum Actinomycetota; class Actinomycetes; order Kitasatosporales; family Streptomycetaceae; genus Streptomyces; species Streptomyces sp. KR55. Next base: position 14,394 of record NZ_JBQQCE010000079.1, read on the forward strand.
TGATTTCTGCGTGTAGCCAGCGGCCTCGCGATAGAGGGCGAGCAACGCACCCACCATCTTCATCGCCGAGGCGTTCTTCCGTGACCGTCGTGACCGTGTTGTGGTGCCCATGCGGTCCAACTCCCCACCCGCGCGCGTACGTTCACCGTCGCGCACCCGTACAAACCAGCTGTACGAGCGCACGCACTGTTTCATGATGACTACAGCCTGTGACTCTCGTCACGTGAACGCAGAGATTCCTCACCCGTCCCAGCGCGAACGCCTCTTCCGCCGCGAACGTCAGTCCGTCCCCGCTGCCCGCGCGTTCACGCGCGAGGCGCTCGTCGACTGGGGCGTGCGGGAACGGGCGTACGACATCGTGCTGTGCGTCAGCGAACTCGCCACCAACGCCCTCGTGCACGGCGTCCCTCCCGGCCGAGGCTTCCTGCTCCGGCTGTCGTACGACGACGGGGTGCGCGTCGAGGTCCATGACAGCGGGGACGGCGTGCCGAACGTACCTCAGGCGGACGAGCGGGACCCCGGCGAGGGAGGGCGCGGGCTGCTGCTGGTGTCGGAGCTGGCGGACAAGTGGGGCGTGGGGGAGCGGGATCCGGGGAAGATCGTATGGTGCGTGTTCGTCGACCGGTGAGGGGCTTTCAGGCGCGGACCAGTTGCGATTCCGTGAGCACTGTCGGCAGATCATGAGCACTGGCCGAGCAAATCCACCTGATCATGAGCATAGGTGACGGTGGGTGGGACCATCACCAGGTGTCGTCAGCTCTCGCAGTTGATGACGATGTCGTTGCCCGGTCCGCCGTCGCAGGCGTCCGTTCCGGCGCCTCCGTTGAGGAAGTCGTTGTTGGGGCCGCCCCGGAGGGTATCGTCCCCGTCGCCGCCGAGGATCCGGTCCACGCCGCCCACGGTGTTGATCGGGCCGTCGGGGCCGACGTTGTCGCCGGTGAGCGTGTCGTTGCCGCCGCGCCCGGAGATGACGTCGTTCCCGGCGGTCAGTCCTGTGGGGTTGCCGACGCCACTGTCGCCGACGATCTCGATCTCGTCACCGCTTCCACCGGTGATCCGGTCGTTGCCGGAGCCGGTCGCGGTGCCTTGCGAGGCCAAGTGGTCTCCCCAAGCGAAGAGGGCGCCGTCCGGTCCCAGGTCGATGATGTCGTCACCGCCGCTGCCGCTCGCGTTCCCCACGAAGGAAGCGCTGTCACCCGTCACGTCACCGAACTGGCCGGGGCCTTCCAGAAGCACGTCGTCCCCAGCACCGTGGGCCGTGAAGAAACCGAGCGAGTCACCGGTGAGGCCGTCGTCGCCGTCGCCGCCGTCGAGGCGGTCGTTCGCTCCACCGGTCACATTGTCGCCTCTGTTGTCGCCAATCATGGTGTCGTTGCCGGTCCCGCCGAACCCGGTGTCCGGGGACGCCCCTGTGGCGGTGCCCTGGACTGCAAAGTTGTCCCCCACGATGCCGTCGTCGCCCGGGCCGCCGAGCAGCCGGTCGCTTCCGGTGGGTGCCGTCGCGTCTCCTGTCAGAGCGAAGGTGTCGCCGATCAGGTCGTCGTTGCCGTCGCCGCCGTCGACCGCATCGTTGCCGGGGCCTCCGATGAGGCGGTCATTGCCGCCCAGGCCGCAGATCAGGTCGTTTCCGCCCCTGCCGTCGAGCGTGTCCGCTCCTGAGGTGCCGATGATCACGTCCGACCCGGCGGTTCCGGTGGTGCTTCCCGGCTGCGTCGCCGGGCGGCCGAAGCACGTCGGCTGCGCAGCGCCCGCCCCCGCAGCCCCGAGAAAGACCATGGCAGCCGCCGCGAAGACGCTCGCCGAGACGGCCAGCGCGGTGCGTCTTCGCGGCCGCGTCCCCGACCGGCCCCGGCCCTCGCCGCCGTATACCCGTTGCAACCTCATCGTCGTCACCCATCGATCCCTTGTCGGCCGGACTGTTGCTACGACTCATTACCGGACTGACAAGGCGATCCACAGGTGCGGCGGCGACTCCGCCCGAAGGAACCACCGGCCTCACCCGCTGCAACACCCCGACGGGGGACCCGCGGCGGGTCGCCCAGCAATGTCGGCTTGCTCGCCGCTCAACCGTCTGAGCCAGTGCTCACCGATCGCGGATTCCGGCGATTCCGCAGGACGCACTGCCAGCGAAGCAGCGGATCTTACAACCGGTCACGGTCCCGTCGCCGAGATCGCCTGGGTGGTGGGGACTGCGTGGCAGGGAAGAGACATTGCCACTGAAGCAGCCCGAGGACTCGTCGACTGGCTCGGCCGGCTGCCGGTGCAGGCTGTCATCGCCCACATCCACCCCGAGCATCAGGCATCCGCTGCGGTCGCCACCGCCGCCGGGCTCACGCCCACCGATGAATGGCACGAAGGCGAGATCCGATGGTGCCGGAGTATCGGGCGATAACTTCACCGATCCACAGGTCTTGACGATGCCGGCCGAGCTTCACACCCTTCGGCAACAACGGTTCCAGCACCGCCCACTGCTCGTCCGTCAGGACTCCACGCGCCACGAACCAAGATCAGGCATGGCTCGTTTGGCCCAACTTGGGCGTAATTGCGCCAGTTGGGGGCTCGCGGTCCTTAAGGTCTTGGTGTTGGCGCTCCGTGCTCGGGGCGTTTTCCAGCGGTGCTGGTTGTCCTGCTCGGCAGGACGTCCGAGGCCGGGACAGCAACGGACTTGTCCGGGCGACCAGGAGTGGTGACTTGGGATCTGCGGAAGCCTCATCAGGGCCTGGCAGTCTTGGCTGGAACCGTGAGACCGCGACACTGGCGCTGCTGTCGTTCGCGATGCTGATCGTCTCACTGGACCAGTACATCGTTGTGGTGGCGCTGCCTGACATCGCACGCGATCTGGGCTACTCGGCGCAAACGCTTCAGTCGGTGATCAGCGCTTACGCGGTGGCCTCGGCAGGCTTCCTGCTGTTCGGTGGTCGCACTGCGGACCTGCTCGGGCGGCGCAGGATCCTGGCGACCGGACTTGCGCTGTATGCCGGAGCGTCACTGGCGGGCGGACTTGCCACCGGGCCGGGCATGTTGCTCGCCGCACGCGTTTTTCAAGGTCTCGGTGGGGCCTTGGTCTTCCCCACCACGCTGGCGCTCATCAACACCACGTTTTCTGAAGGTCGGGCGCGCAACCGCGCTTTGGGCATCTGGGGCGGTGCAGGCGCGGCGGGACTTGTGATCGGCGTATTGCTCGGCGGACTACTGACCCAGGCTTTCGGCTGGGAAGCTGTCTTCTTGGTCAATGTCGTCTTGGTGGGTCCGGCACTGCTGCTTGCGTTCGTGCTGATCCCGCCCGACGGTGAACGTGAGAAGGGCCGCACGTTTGATCTGCCTGGCGCGCTGAGCGTCACTCTGGGCGTCACCTTGATCGTATTTGCTTTGGTTCAGGGACCCGGGGTGGGCTGGCTGTCGCCGGGCATTCTGATCAGCGCCATGGCCGGCCTGCTGTTGATCGGAGCGTTCGCAGTAATCGAGCGACGCAGCTCCGACCCGCTGATGCCCCCGCGGCTGCTGTCGAACACAAACCTCATCACGGGCGTCGTCACGGCGTTCATGTTCATGGCGACCTTCGGGTCTGTGCTCTACTTCCTGTCGATCTACTTTCAACAGATCCTCGGCTACGACGCCCTGCAAACCGGCACCGGATTCCTGATCCCCACAGCGGTCGTGGTGGCAGGCTCGACGACAGCCGGCCAGTTCGTCACCCGGTTCGGGCTCAGAATCACGCTGGTGGCTGCTCTTGCCTTCGGGGCGCTCGGCGCTGTGCTGCTCGGCGTTGCGATCTCGCCGGACGGCTCGTACGCCGAACTGATCCCAGGACTTATTGCGCTCAGCATCGGTGACGGCGTGGTGTTCACCACCATGTTCATCGCAGCCGCGACCGGAGTGGCAGACCGAGAACAAGGCATCGCCTCAGGCATCGCCTCCACCGGCTCCGGCATCGGTGCCGCAGTCGGCCTCGCCCTCCTCGTCCTTGTGGCGACCGCGGGTCTCGGCGACCTCACTGGCGATCGCCTGCGCATCGCGGCCGCAGACGGAATCAGCACCGCGATGTTCGTGGTGGCGGGCGGGATCGTCGCCACGCTTCTCGTCGCTGTGATCCGGTGCCCGACACCACCAGCACCGGAATCAGCTGCCGTACCCCGCCAGTGGCGTCGCTGCTGACCCGGCGGTCGACGGGTGCCACCCTCGGCGCCGCCGCCCGGTACTGGCAGCGACTTTCGGCGACCTCGCCGCACTCGTCCGGGGCGTCGTCCGCTTCTGCGTTCGGATCGATGGGTTTCCGCGCGCCGCGGCGTCCAAGGTGTGGCAACGGTCGCGCCTACCCTCCGAGGAGGTTGCATCGGCTATCGAGGCCGAAGAGAGAGTGGTGCGTGATGAAACTGGTTGTGCAGGAGTTCCTGACGCTCGACGGTGTCTCCCAGGGGCCGGGGTCCCCGGACGAGGACACCAGCGACGGGTTCACGCGGGGCGGCTGGTTCGTGCCGCACCTGGACGAGGAGTTCGACCGACTGGCCGGTACCTGGCTCGGCGAGGCGGACGCGTTCCTGTTCGGCCGCCGTACCTACCAGAACTTCGCGCGGGACTGGCCGAAGATGACCGACCACCCCAACGCCCGCATCCTCAACGGCCTGCCGAAGTACGTGGTCTCCCACAGCCTGACCAAGGCCGAGTGGAACCCGACCACGATCCTGTCCGGCGACATCCCCGCCCAGGTCGCCGAACTGAAGCGGCAGCCCGGCCGGGAACTGCAGATCCACGGCAGCGCCCAGTTGGCCCAGTCCCTGCTCGCCGCCGGGCTGATCGACACGTTGCGGCTCGCGATCGCCCCGGTCGTGGTGGGCCAGGGACGACGCCTGTTCCCGGACGGCGGCGCGCCGGCCGGCCTGCGACTCGTCAGCCATCGGACGACACCGGGCGGCCTCTCGGTGCACATCTTCGCATCGACGGGGCTTCCGGAGTACGGGACCTACGGGGCCGACTCGTAGGCCGGTGGTGCAGAACCCGCATCGCCAACGCCTGAGTGAGGGCCGACAGCCGGCCACGGGTTCTCCGGTGCTTGCATCGTGACCTACAGGCGCCCTTGGGCCGACACCGGACGGATCAGGCGGTGGCCTCGTCGAGGAGTTCCAGTACGTGCCGGTAGGGGCGGCCCGTGGCACGGGTCATGCCCATCTCGCAGGTGCGGTTGCAGGAGGCGTACGCGTCGTACGTCCCCGTCGTGATCTCGGCGGCCTGGGCGGCGGTGGCGGTCGCGGTGATCTCCGGGTGGAGCAGGCCACGGTCGCCGGCGAACGCGCAGCAGCCCCAGTTGTCGGGGACGGTGACCGCGTCGCTGACGGTCGCGGCCACGGTGCGCAGCGCGTCGTCGATGCCGAGGTGCACGGTGGAGCAGGTGGGGTGCAGGGCGAGGCTGCCGAGGCGGCGGGGCTCGGGCAGGGCGGGGAGCAGGTGCTCGGCGGCGAAGGCGACGCTGTCGACGAAGTTCAGCGACGCGAAGCGGGCGCGGTCGGACTCTGTGAGGGCGTCGGGCAGTTGCTCCAGGCCGTGGGTGCAGGAGGAGGCGTCGCAGACAACGGGCAGCCGACCGTGGTCGCTCGCCTCCCACAGGGCCTCCAGGGTACGGGCGGCCATGGTGCGGTGCCCGGCGGTGTAGCCCTTGGACTGCCAGGGGGTGCCGCAGCACAGGCCGGCCAGCTGCCCGGGCACCGTGACGGGAACGCCCGCCCGTTCGCACAGCCGTAGGAAGGCGGCCGCCGCCCCGCCCGCCGCCCCGCCCGAGGCCGTCTCGGGGGCGAAGACGCTGCCGATGCAGGCAGCGAAGAACACCGCACGTGCCTCCGCCGGGCGCCGGGGCGCGGGACGGGACGGGCCGCCGCGCGGGATGTCGTCGGCCCAGGCGGGCACCAGCTCCTCCGCCCCGAGCCGGCGGACTGCGCCGGTGGCAGCGCGCATGGCGGGGGCGGGTACGGCGTGGGCGGTGTTCAGCGCGGCGCGCACGCCCTTGACGGCGGTCGCCCAGTGCCGGGCCGCGGCGTTCCCGGCGCGCTGTGCGGCGGCGCCGTGCCGTTCGGCGCGCAGGCGCTTCATGACCGCGCCGGTGTCGATGACGACCGGGCAGGCGGTGACGCAGAGGCTGTCGGCCGCGCAGCTGTCGACGGCCGCGTAGGCGTAGTCGGCCTCCAGGACGCGGCGGCGTTCCTCGTCGCCGGCGGCGGTGGCCAGTGCGATCTCGCGCTGCAGGGCGATGCGCTGACGGGGCGTCGTGGTGGCGTCCGCGGTGGGGCAGACTGGCTCGCAGTAGCCGCACTCGACGCACGGGTCGACGGCGGGGTCGACCTCCGGGACGCTCTTGAGACTGCGCAGATGTGCGGCCGGGTCGTCCTCCAGCAGCACGCCCGGGTTGAGCACGCCGTGCGGGTCGCACAGCCGCTTCAGCTCGCGCATGACGTCGTACAGTTCGTCGCCGTACTGGCGGCGGACGAAGGGGGCCATGGCCCGGCCGGTGCCGTGCTCGGCCTTCAGCGTGCCGCCGGCGTCCAGGACGAGGTCGACCATGGCGTCGGTGAACCGGGCGTAGCGCTCGATCTCCGGGGCGGAGTCGAAGTCCTGGGTGAGCATGAAGTGGAGGTTGCCGTCGCGGGCATGGCCGAAGATCACCGCGTCCTGGTAGCCGTGCCGGTCGAAGAGGCCGATCAGGCCCTCGCAGGTGCTGGTCAGCCGTTCCATCGGCACCGCGATGTCCTCCAGGAGCGCGGTGGTGCCGGGCCGGCGCGCGCCCGCGACCGCGGTGTACAGGCCCTTGCGCAGGTGCCAGAGCCGGGCCCTGACGCGGGCGTCTCGGACGAGCGAGGTCCCGGTGACGGCGGGCAGGCGGTCCAGGACCGGCCGCGCGGCCCCGACCGTCTCCTCCAGCAGCTCGGCGCTGTCCTCGGCGAACTCGACCAGCAGGGCGGCGTGTTGCTCCACGCGCAGGGCGTGCAGTTCGTCGGCGGGGTCTGGGGACTGCTGCGCCACGCGCAGCGATGCGGCGTCGAGGAGTTCGGCGGTGCGGGCCCCGGCAGCCAGCAGGGCGGGCAGGGCCTCGGTGGTCTCGGCCAGGCCGGGCAGCACCAGCAGGCCGGTGGCGGTGTGCGGCAGGAGGGGGACGGTGCGGAAGACAGCTTCGCCAACGAAGCCGAGGGTGCCCTCGCTGCCGATCATGAGGTGGGCGAGGATGTCGGCCGGATCGGTGTGGTCCAGGAACGAGTTCAGCCCGTAGCCCATGGTGTTCTTCATCGAGAACAGCCGTTCGATGGTGGCGCGGGAGCCGGCCGAGGAGCGGACGCGGTCGCGCAACCGCAGCAGTCCCACGTGCAGTTCGGGCTCTCGGGCGCGCAGTGCCTCGTCGGCGTCGGGGGCTGCGGTGTCGACCACGGTGCCGGAGGGCAGCACGAACTGCAGGGACTCCATGGTTCGGTAGGCGTTGTCCTGGGTGCCGCAGTTCATGCCGCTGGAGTTGTTGGCGACCAGGCCGCCGATGGTGCAGGCGGACTCGCTGGCCGGGTCGGGGCCGAGCCGGCGCCCGTACCGGGCGAGCCGCGCATTGGCCTGACGTACCGTCAGTCCCGGTTGCAGCCGGATGCGCAGGCCCCCGTCGAGGACCTCTGCGGTGCGCCAGTGGCTGCGGACGTCCACGAGGATGCCGTCGCCGCCTGCCTGCCCCGCCAGGCTGGTGCCGCCCGAGCGCAGCGTGAGCGGCAGTCCGGCCGCGCGGGCGCCGGCCATCAGGGCGCCCACCTCGGCCGTCGACGTGGCGCGCACGACGGCCTGCGGCGTGAACAGGTACGGCGAGGCGTCGTGGGCGGCCGCGACCCTGCGGGGCAGGTCGGTCGTCACCCTGGCCGGGTCACTGACGCATGCGGTCAGGAGCTCGGCCAGGCGGGCGGCCCGGTCCGGGGCGGAAGGTGTGGCGGCGGAGGGGCTCATGGATCCTCGGTGCTGGGGCGGGCTGTCAGTGAGTGATCTGCAGCAGGCGCGGCGCCTGTGCGGCGGGTTCGGGCAGGCGCAGCGGCGCGAGGCCGGGGGTGATGCTGCCGAGCAGGGTGGCCCGGCGGGCGCCGGTGCCCGAGGGGAGGGTGCCGGGCAGCCCGCGGACCGTGAGGAACCCCAGTACCGCGAAGGCCAGGGCCTCCTTGGCGTCGGAGGGTAGGCCCAGGTCGTCGCTGGGGCGCAGCGGTACGCGGGGCAGCTCCTCGGCGATCATGCGCATCAGCACCGGGTTGCGGGCGCCGCCGCCGGAGACGACGAGCTCGGTGACCCCGTGGGCGCGGCAGGCGTCGGCCACGGTGACGGCGGTCAGCCGGGCCAGGGTGGCCAGGACGTCGTCGGCCGCGGGCGTGGGCACGACGTCGAGTGCTCGCTGCAGGTAGGGGAGGTGGAAGTGCTCCTTGCCGGTGCTCTTCGGGGCGGGCCTGCGGTAGTACGGGTCGTCCAGGAGGACGCGGAGAAGTTCGGGGTTGGTCCGGCCGGCGGCGGCCCTGCGTCCGTCCTCGTCGTAGGGGGCGGCGCCGCCCGTGAAGTGCCGTACGGCCGCGTCCAGCAGGGCGTTGGCGGGGCCGGTGTCGAAGGCCAGCGGCTCGGCGCCGGGCGCGAGGACGGTGACGTTGGCGATGCCGCCGAGGTTCAGCGCCGCGGGTGTGCCGGGCAGGGCGCGCAGCAGCAGGGTGTCGGTCATGCCGACCAGCGGGGCGCCCTGCCCGCCCGCCGCCACGTCCCTGCTGCGCAGGTCGGAGACGACCGGGAGCCCGGTGCGCTCGGCGATCCAGGCGGGCTGGCCGAGCTGGAGGGTGCCGCGGACGGTGCCGTCCTCGACCCAGTGGTGTATGGTCTGGCCGTGCGAGACCACGAGGTCGGCGGTCCCGTCGCACAGCTCGCGCAGGGCGCGCTCGGCGGCGTCGGCGAAGGCCTGGCCGATGCCGGTGTCCAGGGCGCAAACGGCCTGTGTGGTCGTGGCGGCCGGCGGCAGTGCGGCGGCGATCAGGTCCCGCACGTCGTTCGGGTAGGGGACGGAGAAGTGCCCGAGGGGCCGCAGGAGCAGCGTGTCGCCGTCCAGGGTGAGGTCCGCGGCGGCAGCCTCGATGGCGTCGTAAGAGGTGCCCGACATCAGGCCGATCACACGCACAGCGCCTCCTGGCACACGTTGCGCCGCGCGGGCGGGGTCGGCTGCGGGTACTGCATGGCTTCTCCCGAAGTGCTGACGGGGCGAGGTCGGTGCGGGGCCGCCGCGGCGGCCCCGCACCGAGTGGGGCGCGCTGTCACTTCTGGCCGGCGGCCGCCGTGATGCGGTCGGGGCCGGAGCCCGGCTCGCCGTCGCCCGCCGGGACGTCGTTGGTCTCGGGGGCGCGGTGGAACAGGCTCATCAGGCCGCCGACGACCAAGGTGATCACCACGCCGATCGGAACCAGCCACTGGGCGGCGATCGCCGTCGGCACGGTGGCGCCGGCCACGGTGACGTCGATCTTCACACCGCGCACGATGTACGTCATCACGGCGACCGTCACCAGGAATGCCACGATGGAGTCGATCTCGTTGGCGCGTCGCACGAGTCGGCCGAGCAGGAACGCGCCGAGCAGCGCGCCGTAGGTGTAGCCCGCGATGGTCAGACCGGTGAGGTAGACGTTGCCCGTGCTGGTGCTGAAGGCGCAGGCGAAGACGGCCATCAGCACCGCCCACACCAGCGTCATCACCCGGGCGAGCTTGAGCAGGAACTCCTCGGAGGGCGTGCTGCGGAAGAAGCTGTGGATGATGTCGGCGACCGTCGAGTTCGACATGGAGTTCAGCGCCGAGGACAGCGAGCCCATCGCGGCACCGAGGATGCCGGCCACGAGCAGGCCGGAGATGACCACGGGCAGTCCGTGCAGGATGAAGTTCGGGTAGAGGTTGTCTGAGCTGGTCAGGCCCAGTTCTTTGAAGCTCTTGCCCTGGTTGTAGGACCACAGGAGCGCGCCGACCAGGGAGAAGGCGGCGAACTGGAGGGTGACGAAGACACCGGAGGCGATCATGGCCTTCTGGCCGTCGCGCAGCGAGCGGGTGGCCAGGATGCGCTGGACGATCAGCTGGTCGGAGCCGTGGCTGGCCATCGCGAAGATGGCGCCGCCGATGATTGCGGTCGGCAGGGCGAACGGGCTGGTGAGGATGTGCGCCAGGTCGAAGTTGGTGTCGAAGAGCTTGAACTGGCCGGCGTCCAGGGCGCGCGAGAATCCGTCGCTGCCGACGTGGCCGGACAGCACGGCGATGGCGAGGATCGCGCCGCCCAGGTACAGGCCCATCTGGATGGCGTCGGTCCAGATGACCGCCTTGATGCCGCCGAGGTAGGTGTAGACGACGGTGATCACCGTGAGCACGATGATGATGACGCGGTAGCTCGTGTGCACGCCGAACTCGTCGAGCAGCAGCTTGATCGGGATCGCGGACGCGAACAGCCGGACGCCCTCGGCAAGGAGCCGGGTGAAGACGAAGGTCACTGAGGCGAGCCCCTGCAGTTTCAGCCCGAATCTGCTTCCCAGGTACTGGTAGGCGCTGACGAAGCCGCCGCGCTTGTACAGCGGGATCAGTACGGTGGCCACGACGACGCGGCCGATCACGTAACCGAGGGCCAGTTCGACGTTGCCGAAGCCCTGCCCGCTGTACGCGCCGCCGGGCACGCTGATGACGGTGAGCACGCTGGTCTCGGTGGCCACCACGGAGAACGAGACGGTCCACCACGGCATGTGGCCTTCGCCGACGAAGTAGTCCTTCGACGTCTTTTGCCGGCCGGCCAGGCGCAGTCCGATCACGGCGATCGCCACCAGATAGACGACGATCACTACGAGGTCGAGTTCGCGCACGCTCACTCCTAAGCAACGGCCGGCGGTGTCACCGGCGGGGTGGGGACAGTGGGGAAGGGCGTCGTCCGCCGTACGCGGACGACGTGGGGTTCGTGCGGTGCCGACGCGTCCAGCGCCAGCAGGCGCGCGCCGTCCAGCGGATCCCCGAGCGGGGGCCGCAGGTCGAGGGGGCGCGGGGAGCCGATGAGCGCCGACTGCAGCGGACCGAGGAGCGGTTCGCCGAGGCCGGTGAGTCCGCCGGTGACGGTGACGGGGAGAGTGCCGCCGCCGATGCGGCGGGCGGCGGCGAGCACGGCCTCGCCGAGCGCGGTGGCGGCGTCCCGGACGATCGCGGTTGCCGTCGCGTCACCCGCGGCGGCCGCCCGGGCCACGTCCGGGGCGAAGGACGCGGCGGTGCGGGCGGGGTTGCCGTCCCGGCCGATGGCCGAGGGCAGCCGGTCGGGGTCGCCGAAGCGCTCGACGGCGGCGTCCAGCAAGGCGGTGTCCGGGCCGCGTCCGTCGTGGGCGCGCAGTGCGGCCCGCAGTCCGGCGGCGCCGATCCAGGCGCCGCTGCCCTCGTCCCCGAGCCAGGGGCCCCAGCCGTCGACGCGGGCGTACGATCCGTCGTCCCCGATGCCGATGGCGACGGAGCCGGTGCCGATCGCGAGCACCACGCCGGTGCGGCCGCCGAGGGCGCCTGCGTGGGCGGTGACCGCGTCACTGGTGACGGCCACCTCGTTCGCGGGCAGGTCATCGAGGAGCAGGCCGGCCAGGGTACGAGCCGCCTCCGGTGCCGCGGCCGCCCCCGCGGCGCCCACGCAGACCGCCGCCAGCCGGAGCGAGGGCCGGCGTTCCAGGAGCGGGAGGACGGCGGCGCGCACGGCGGCATGGGCCGTCGCCACGCCGTTGTCGGTGGCGAGCCCGGGGGCACCGGGCACCTCGTGGACGTCGTGGGCGGGACCGGCGCCGTCGTTCCACAGCACGGCACGGCAGCCGGTCTTGCCCAAGTCCACCGCTACTGCTGCTGTCATACGGCATGCCTTCGCGTTCCTTGGGATCCGTCGCGTCGGCGGTCACAGGTCGGCCGGAGGGCCGGTGACCGGCGCGGATCGCGGTCCAGCGAGTATCAGAAGGCCAAGCTTCGAATGTCAATAAGTAACTTCTTTCAATTCGGCACGTAAATTTTTGACGTGCCGCCGGGGTGTGGTTACCGTGTGGCCCAGCCACTCAGGAGGGAACGGCCCATGGCCCGCCAGGAACCACCCCGCATATCGGCCCGGTCGGCGGAGGACACCTCACCCGCCGGGACCCTGGCGCGCATCCGCGCGGCGCTGCCGACCCTCGCCCCTTCGGAACGGCGGGTGGCCGAGGCCGTCCTGGCCGATCCGGCGCAGGCGTCGGAGCTGTCCATCAGCGCGCTCGGCGAGCGGGCCGACACCTCGGTGGCCACGGTGATGCGCTTCTGCCGGACCGTGGGGGTCGCCAACTACCCGCAGCTGCGCCTTGCGCTGGCCGCGGCCGCGGCCCGCGAGCATGCCCTCGGCGGTGAACGCCCGGCGCCGGGCACCGACATCAGTGCCACGGACACGCTGGGTGAGATAGTCGGCAAGATCATCTACAACGAGGTCCGCGCGCTGGAGGACTCCGGGGCCGGGCTGGACATCGAAGTGCTGGGCCGTGCAGTCGACGCCATAGCGGGGGCCCGCCGGATCGACATCTTCGGCGTCGGCGCCAGCGCCTTCGTCGGCCAGGACCTGCACCAGAAACTGCACCGCATCGGCCACATCGCGTTCGTCTGGACCGACCGGCACGCCGACCTCACCGCCACCGCCCTCCTCGGGCCCGGTGACGTCGCCCTGGCAATCCCCCCCTCCTAG
>NZ_JBQQCE010000790.1:0-2539 GCF_052245645.1 Streptomyces sp. KR55
GTCCCGTCCCGCCGGGTGTGACGGGTGAGTTGTACGTCGCCGGTGCCGGCTTGGCGCGTGGCTACAACAACCGCCCCGGCCTGACCGCCGAACGCTTCGTGGCGTGCCCGTTCGCCGAGGGCGGGCGCATGTACCGCTCGGGCGACCTGGCCCGGTGGACGTCGGACGGGTTGCTGGAGTTCGTCGGACGCGCCGACGAGCAGGTCAAGATCCGTGGCTTCCGCGTCGAGCCCGGTGAGGTCGAGTCCGTTCTCGCCGGGCACCCCGACGTCGCCCAGGCCGCCGTCGTCGTACGCGAGGACCGGCCCGGCGACAAGCGCCTCATCGGATACGTCGTCCCCGTGGGCGGTGACGCCGAGTTCGACACGGCTCTGCTGCGCGACTTCGCCGGACACCGCCTGCCCGACTACTACATGGTCCCGGCGGCCGTGATGATCCTCGACGCGCTGCCCCTGACCACCAACGGCAAGCTCGACCGGAACGCCCTGCCCGCCCCCGAGATGACCGGATCGGCCGAGGGCCGCGCCCCCGAGACACCCACCGAAGTGGTGTTGAGCGGGTTGTTCGGTGAGGTGCTGGGGTTGGAGCGGGTGGGTGCGGAGGCGTCGTTCTTCGACCTGGGTGGTGATTCGCTGCTGGCGATGCGGTTGATCGCTCGGGTGCGGTCGGTGCTGGAGGCGGAGGTCAGCATCCGGGACCTGTTCACGGCGCCGACCGTCGCCGGTGTGGCGCGGGTGATCGACGCCGCGGACGGCGGCTCTCGGGTGCCGCTACAGCAGCGGGAACGTCCGGAGCGGCTCCCCCTGTCCTTCGCCCAGCAACGCATGTGGCTGCTGAACCGGATGGATGACGGCGAGCCCGGTTCCGCCGCCGCGGGCGCCTACAACCTTCCGCTGGCCCTGCGGATCTCGGGTGAGTTGGACGTCGTGGCGTTGGAAGCGGCGTTGGGTGATGTCGCGGAGCGGCACGAGAGTTTGCGGACGGTGTTCCCGGATGTGGAGGGTGTGCCGTATCAGCGGGTGTTGGGGGATGAGGTGGGCCGGCCTCCGTTGGTGGTGGTGGAGGTGGGTTCCTCGGAGGACTGGCGTGAGGTGCTGGCGGAGGAGGCCGGGCATGGGTTCGATGTGCGGGTGGATCTGCCGTGGCGGGCGCGTCTGCTGAGGCTGGGTCCGGCGGAGTTCGTGTTGTTGCTGGTGGCGCATCACATTGCGTCGGACGGTTGGTCGATGGGGGTGCTGGCGCGGGATCTGGAGACGGCGTACTCGGCGCGGCGTGCGGGTGGTGCGCCGGGCTGGCAGCCGCTGGCGGTGCAGTACGCGGACTACGCCCTGTGGCAGCGCGACCTCCTCGGCGACCTGGACGACCCCGACAGCCTGATCAGCGAGCAGCTGGACTACTGGCGCAACGCGCTCTCCGGTGCCCCGCAGGAACTGGTCCTGCCCACCGACCGCCCCCGCCCCGCCACACCGTCCTTCCGCAGCGGCCTCGCCCCGGTGGATGTCGGCGCGGGGACGCATGGGCGGCTGGTGGAGGTGGCCGCTCGGGGCCGGGCGACGATGTTCATGGTGGTGCATGCGGCGCTGGCGGTGTTGCTGTCGCGGATGGGCGCGGGCGACGACATCCCGCTGGGGACGCCGATCGCGGGTCGGTCGGACGCGCAGTTGGAGGAGTTGTCCGGGTTCTTCGTCAACACGCTGGTGTTGCGGGCGGACTTGAGTGGGGATCCGACGTTCGCGGAGTTGCTGGCGCGGGTGCGGGAGACGGATCTGGCGGCGTACGCGCGTCAGGATGTGCCGTTCGAGCGGCTGGTGGACGAGTTGAATCCGGCGCGGTCGTCGTCCAGGAACCCGTTGTTCCAGGTGATGGTGGCGTTGCAGAACGTTCCGGAGGCGCGGTGGGAGTTGCCGGGTCTTGAGGTGGAGGCGGTGCCGCCGCTGTCGGCGCCGCCGGCCCGCTTCGACCTGTCGGTGACGTTGAACGAGCGGCGCGGGGTGGACGGGTCTCCGGCTGGTCTGGGTGGCGGGATCCTGTACGCGGCCGATCTGTTCGATGACGCGACGGTGCAGTCCCTGGCCGGGCGCCTGGCCCGCGTTCTGCAGCAGATCGCCGCCAACCCGCAGATCCGCCTCAGCGACATCGACGTACTCCAGGAAACCGAACGTTCCCAGGTCATACGCCACTGGAACGACACGGCGCGGACGGTTCCGGCGGACACGGTGCTGGACCTGTTCCGGAACTGGGCGGAGCGGGCTCCCGATGTCACGGCGGTGCGCAGCGGCTCCGAAGCCCTGACCTACGCGGAACTGGACGCCCGCGCGAACCGTCTGGCCCGTCGTCTCGCCGGTCTCGGCGTCGGCAGGGAGAGCCGGGTCGGCCTGTTCCTGCCCCGTGGGGTCGACATGGTGGTGGCTTTGCTGGCGGTGTGGAAGGCCGGGGGTGCGTATGTGCCGCTGGATCCGGAGTATCCGGCGGATCGGCTGGCCTACATGGTCAGCGACAGCGGTGCCTCCGTGGTGCTGGCCACGGCCGCGACGGCGGG
>NZ_JBQQCE010000791.1:0-2511 GCF_052245645.1 Streptomyces sp. KR55
CCCGCCCAACGCGACAACTCGGCGCGCTCCTCCTCGGACAGCACGACCTCGACAGCACGCGGACCCCGATGCGACATGAAAACAGCCTACAGACTTACACCTGCAATTTCAGGCGCATCACACTAGCTCCTCGGTTACTGCGTAGGCGCGCAGTTCCCCGGTCCGGTCGTGCCGGGCCAGCAGATCGGCCAACTGGTCCCGGCCGTTGACCGAGGTGACGTCCCGGGTGCGGAGCAGGGCGATGGCCTCATCGACGCGGCCCTGGCGTTCACGGATCGTGGCGAGCAAACCGATCGCCGTGTCGGGATCGAGGCCGCGACAGCACCACGGAGAGTCACAACGGTGTTCGTCCGGGATCCGGGCGGCGAGCAACTCGGCTGCCTTCTCGTCTCGGCCAGCGCCCTCCGCTACGTCGACCAGGGCCGCAGCGAGGAACCAGTCGTCGATGTGCGGCTGCAGCAGAGTGAACGCCTCGTCGCTGCGGCCGTGCCGGGCGAGCAATCGTGCATAGAACTCCAGTGCCAGAGGATGCCCGACCTCCATGCGAGCCCGGGTCAGCACGATCGCCTCGTCGGCCCGCCCCCAGATCTCCAATAGTTCAGCCGTGGTCCTGGTGGCCGTCCACCAGCCCGTAGCCAGATACGGGGCGAGCATCTCCAGCGCCTCAGCCCGTCGGCTCTGTTCACCGAGCAGCCGCGCCCACTCCCGCGCGCAGAACCACTCCCCACGGCCGGCCCAAAACTCCACCGTCTCGGCATGGCCGAGTTCGAGAAGCCGGGAGACCAGGTGCGGCGGGATGCAGCCGGACTGCGTCCGGGCCCGATAGTCAAGATCAGCAGCGTCCACAGCGGCATACCGTAGCCCCTCCCCCTGACATCACCTCCAGCTCCGAATATCGCGTACTTGGAATGACGCTCCCCACCAGTCGGCGCGTCAGCGTGGACGCCGCAGCGCCGAGAGCAGTACGCCAACGACCAGGGCGCGGAAGACTCGCTGGTCGCCGTCACCGCCCGCTCGAACCGCAGCAAGGCCGACCAGGACCCGGCCGAGTGGCTGCCGCCCGCCGCCGACGTGCACTGCCGCTACGCCGCCGAGTGGGTGGGCACGAAGCTGCGCTGGAGCCTGGCTGCCGACGAAACCGAACTCGCTGCCCTGCACGACGTTGCCGCGGGCTGCCCCGGCCAGACGGTGACGTACGAGCCCGCCGCGTAGCCCCATCACGCCCCGCCGCCCTCGGGCGGCCGAGGCTAATTCGCGTGCCCCGCTCTCCGGTGCATGGCTATGGTGGAGGCGTCCAGGTGCGCAGGCTGCGGCTACTTCTCCTGTCAAGAGGGAGACGCGGGTTCGAATCCCGCCGCCGGCTCCGGCCGGTGTCGTCCAGTGGCCCAGGACACCAACGTCGCCGCCGCCGACCTTGATCTCTGGACACTCAGGCCCGAGCCGCCCGCCACGGGGGAGTGAGTCGGGCGGCCCGCCGCGTTCAGTGCTCCCACGCCTCCGGCCCGCCGTCCCGCCACTCGACCAGCACGGACTGCCGCACCCACTCCTCGTCGACGTCCTCCAGACCTGCAAGGCGGAGGAACTCGACGACATCCAGCAGCCCGTACGCCATCCCAACGAAATGGTCACCCACCCGCACGCGCCGGCCACCGTCCTCAGCAGGCGGATAGATCACGATGGGCTGCAAGCCAGCCATGGCACCAGCGTGTGGCTTGGCCTGGCTGCACGCATGCGGGGCGCTCGTGACGCCCCGGCCCAGGGTGCCGCTCGATGTGCTGCGGTGCAGCCAGCCCGGGAAGGGGGCGTTGACACCGCCAGACGCACTGAGCTGATCGATGGCTTCCCGGGTCTTCGGGACAGGTTCGGCCAGCCCGAATTTCGGGGTTTGCATCAGGGTGTGCAGAAAGAAGCCGGGTGACTTCGGGGTACGTGCAGAGGGAAGCCCTGGGGCCGATCGAGGGCCATGACGCCCAGGCCTCCCTCTGCCCAGCCGCCTGCGGCGGATGCGCGTCCCACCCTCACGCCGGTGCAGGGATGGGGGCGCCGGCTGACTCACGAGCCGGTCGCTGGCTCAACGTCTGTGCCCGGCCAATGACACGGCTGCGTCAACGGGTTGACGCAGCCGTGTGCCTCTTGACTTCAGTCGATGAAGTCGGCGATGAGGACAGCGAATTCGTCCGGCGTGGCCAGGCGGATGCCGAGGGTTTCGGCCTTGGCACGCTTGGATCCCGCGCCATCTCCGGCGATCACCAGGGTGGTCTTCTTCGAGACGCTGGACGAGGAGCGGCCGCCGGCGCGTTCGATGAGCTCGTTCATCTGGTTGCGGCTGAGCTGTTCCAGCGCGCCGGTCATCGCACCAGTGACCACGACCGTCATTCCCGTCAGTGGCCCGCTCGCTGCCGGGGTGCCCCTGTCGGCGGTATCGGCGCCCTGCTCGCGGGCGTCCGGCAGCGTGGCGCCGGGTTCGGTCATGTTCACCCCGGCCGCGGCGAGTTTGTCGATGAGCGGGGC
>NZ_JBQQCE010000792.1:0-2506 GCF_052245645.1 Streptomyces sp. KR55
CGCGCAGCCCACCGGCACCAGGGCGTGACGACGATCAGCACACCCACCACCCGCCGACACCGGCCGAGAGGGGCAGCACTGGGCGCAGGATTCCACCTGCACGCCCACGCCACCCCACCCAGGTGGGAAACGATCCAACCGATCCCACAACCTGCGGATCACACAGGATCACTTAGCTGATCAGAGACGCTAGGAGGCCGCTACTGCCGATACCCCCCGAGGAACCGCCCGATCCGCCCGATCGCCGCCTCCAGATCATCCGCGTGCGGCAACGTCAGGATCCGGAAGTGATCCGGCGTCGGCCAGTTGAAGCCCGTGCCCTGGACGACCTGGATCTTCTCCCGCAGGAGCAGGTCCAGGACGAACTTCTCGTCGTCGTGGATCTTGTGCACCTTGGGGTCGATGCGCGGGAACGCGTACAGCGCACCCTTGGGTTTCACGCACGACACGCCGGGGATCTCGTTGAGCTTCTCCCAGGCCACGTCGCGTTGTTCGCGCAGCCGTCCGCCCGGCGCGGTCAGCTCGTGGATGGACTGGCGGCCGCCGAGCGCGGCCTGGATGGCGTACTGGGCGGGCGCGTTGGCGCACAGGCGCATGGAGGCCAGCATCGTGAGGCCCTCCAGGTAGTCCTTCGCGTGCTGCTTCGGGCCGGTGACGACCAGCCAGCCGGAGCGGAAGCCCGCCACCCGGTACGTCTTCGACAGCCCGCAGAAGGTCAGGACCACCAGGTCGGGCGCGAGCGCCGCGGTCGAGTGGTGCACGGCGTCGTCGTAGAGGATCTGGTCGTAGATCTCGTCGGCGAACACCATCAGGCCGTGTCGGCGGGCGAGGTCGAGGATGCCCTGGATGATCTCCTTCGGGTAGACCGCGCCGGTGGGGTTGTTGGGGTTGATGATGACGACGGCCTTGGTGCGGTCGGTGATCTTCGCCGCCATGTCGTCCAGGTCGGGGTACCAGTCGGCCTGCTCGTCGCACAGGTAGTGGACCGCCTTGCCGCCGGCGAGGGTCGTCACCGCCGTCCACAGCGGGAAGTCGGGGGCCGGGATGAGGACTTCGTCGCCGTCCTCCACCAGTGCCTGTACGGCCATGGAGACCAGCTCGGAGACGCCGTTGCCGAGGAAGACGTCGTCGACGCCGACGTCCAGGCCCAGGGTCTGGTAGCGCTGGGCGACGGCGCGGCGGGCGGAGAGGATGCCGCGCGAGTCGGTGTAGCCGTGCGCCTGCGGGAGCATCCGGATCATGTCCTGGAGGATCTCCTCCGGCGCCTCGAAGCCGAAGACGGCGGGGTTGCCGGTGTTGAGACGCAGCACGCTGTGCCCGGCCTCCTCCAGCGCGTCGGCCTGCTCGATCACCGGGCCGCGGATCTCGTAACAGACCTCGCTGAGCTTGCTCGACTGCCGGAACTCCATGCGCCCCTCCGGTATCTGGTGTTGCTTGGTTTTACCAAGTTTCAGCTTGGAAAGTCCAACGACACGTCTAGACTGCGTCGCATGTCACCTCGCCGAAGCTACGACCAGTACTGTTCCGCAGCCCGCGCCCTCGACGTCGTGGGCGACCGCTGGACCCTGCTGATCGTCCGCGAACTCCTCGCCGGCCCCCGCCGCTACACGGACCTGCACGCGGATCTGCCGGGCGTCAGCACGGACGTACTCGCCTCGCGGCTGAAGGACATGGAACGGGACGGGCTGTCGACACGCCGTCGGCTGCCGCCGCCGGGTGCGGCCTACGTGTACGAACTCACCGGCCGGGGACGTGAGTTGCTGCCGGTGCTGCAGGCGCTGGGTGCGTGGGGGCAGGCCGAGTTGGGGGAGCGGCGGCCGACGGACGCGGTGCGGGCGCACTGGTTCGCGCTGCCCCTGCTACGGGCTCTGGACGGTGAGGGGCTCGTCGAGGTGCGGCTGGAGGAGGGGGACTTCCATGTGTACGCCGGTGCCGTGGACGGTCCCGTGTACGGTGACGGGCCCGCCCCCGCCGAGCCCGACGTGCGGCTGGTGCTGGACACCGACACCTGTACGGCCGTGGCGCGGGGGGAGTTGAGCGTGGCCGACGCGGTGCGGGACGGTCGTATCACCGTGACCGGTGACGGGACGCTCGCCAAGGCATTGCGCGAGGCGTAGCGAGAGGCCCGCCGCACCGAGGTGGGTGCAGCGGGCCTCGACGTCATGGGTCAGACCCTCGGGGGCCGCCCCGACCCGCGCGTCAGCGCATACCCGCCGACGCCCGCCAGCGCGGCCAGCACACCGCCCACCGCCGTCCACACCCACCGGTCGGACCACCAGCCCGACGCCCAGCCGTCCTCCGGCTCGATGCTCGACAGAACGGCCGACGCCGACGCATCCTCCTCGGGCTGCACGGCGGCCCCCGGCACCAGTGGCTCGGCCAGCGAGCCGTCCACCGCCGCCGACCCGCCGATGTCCTTGCCGTCCACCCGCACCTCGGCGCTCACCGGCAGACCCAGATCGGACGTGGGCAGGCCCACCGTGGTGAGGCGGATGTAGTACGTGCC
>NZ_JBQQCE010000793.1:0-2490 GCF_052245645.1 Streptomyces sp. KR55
AACACATCACGAGAGCGGAACGGCCGGAGGAATGATCCGACCGTCCACAGCGTCCTCGCTGTGTTCTTCAAAGGAACCTCGACCATCGGCTGTCCGATGGACGGGGTATCAACATATCTGGCGTTGACTTTTGGCACGCTGTTGAGTTCTCAAGGAACGGACGCTTCCTTCGTACTCACCCTCTCGGGCTTTCCTCCGGGCGCTTCCCTTCGGTGTTCCAAACTCTATCAGTGTTTTTCCCTCTCTCTGACCACCGTCCTGCGGGCATGCAGAAGGCGACCCCGAGATAGGATCTGACGAGTTGGGTGCTGCCAGACCTAGGCGCTCGTTGCGCCGCTCGGTCCCAAGCAGGGGTACGACTCTACACGGGGCTCCGGAGTGGGCGCAAATCGATTTGTGCTGTGCTCTAGGGCGGCCAAGCGGGACCTCGCATGCGGAACCGGGACTTCATATGACATACCCTGCTGACCAGTGTGCCGTCCGGGATAGGCAGTGACGGCCCATATACATCGCCACCTCTGGGAGGCTTCCCATGACCACCGTGACGTCCCCGATTGCCGGACGCGCCATCGGGCTGGCCGCCGTGCCGGATCCGGTCTTCTCCGGGGCCATGGTCGGCCCGGGTACCGCCATCGACCCCGTCCGTGAGCCCTCCGAGGCCGTCTCTCCCGTGGACGGAGTCATCGTCTCCCTCCATCCGCACGCCTTCGTCGTCGTGGACGGCGACGGGCATGGCGTGCTCACTCACCTCGGCATCGACACAGTGCAGCTCAACGGTGAGGGCTTCGAAGTGCTCGTGAACAAGGGTGACACCGTGACGCGCGGTCAGAGCATCGTGCGCTGGGACCCTGCCGCCGTCGAGGCCGTCGGCAAGTCGCCGGTGTGCCCGATTGTGGCGCTGGAGGCCACGGCCGATTCCCTCTCCGAGCTCCGTACGGACGGCGACGTCAAGGCCGGCGACAGTCTCTTCGTCTGGAAGTGACGTCATTGCCGTCGTAAGACGGCGTGTAGGACAACCACCGCGGCGGCGGGACCCGCCGCACTATCGGAGACGGGTGAGATGGAGACAACGCTGCGAGGCGTCGGTGTGAGCCACGGGGTGGCGATCGGCGAGGTTCGGCACATGGGAACGGCGGTGCTCGAGCCGCCTGCCAAGCAGATCCCGGCGGAAGAGGCGGAGCGTGAACAGGGGCGCGCCCGCCAGGCCGTGGAAGCCGTGGCGGCCGACCTGATAGCGCGCGGAAACCTGGCGGGGGGCGAAGCCCAGGCGGTGCTCGAGGCGCAGGCCATGATGGCTCAGGACCCCGAGCTGATGGCGGACGTGGACCGGCGGATCGCCGTCGGCAGCACCGCCGAGCGCGCGGTGTACGACGCCTTCGCCGCGTACCGGGATCTCCTCGCCGGCGCCGGTGAGTACCTGGCCGGCCGGGTGGCCGACCTCGATGACGTGCGGAATCGCATCGTCGCACGGCTGCTCGGCGTGCCCATGCCCGGTGTCCCGGACAGCGACGAGCCGTACGTCCTCGTCGCGCGCGATCTTGCGCCGGCCGACACTGCGTTGCTGGACCCGACACTGGTCCTCGGTTTTGTCACCGAGGAGGGCGGTCCGACCAGCCACAGCGCGATCCTGGCGCGGGCTCTGGGTGTGCCGGCCGTGGTGGCCCTGCCGGGTGCCGGTGAGCTCACCGAGGGCACGGTCATCGCGGTCGACGGCAGCACCGGCGAGATCTTCGTGGCTCCCAGCGACGAGAAGAAGGCGCAGCTGGAGGCTTCGGCCGCTCAGCGAAAGGCGGCGCTGGCCGCGTCGACCGGGCCGGGGGCCACGTCCGACGGCCACAAGGTGCCGCTGCTCGCCAACGTCGGAGGTCCCGCGGACGTTCCAGCCGCGGTGGAGGCGGGTGCCGAAGGTGTCGGTCTGTTCCGGACCGAGTTCCTCTTCCTGGACGACAGCAAGAAGGCTCCTTCCGAGGAGAAGCAGGCCGAGGCCTACCGACAGGTTCTCGAGGCGTTTCCCGAGGGCCGCGTCGTGGTCCGTGTACTGGACGCGGGCGCGGACAAGCCGTTGGACTTCCTGACGCCGGCCGATGAGCCGAACCCGGCCCTGGGTGTGCGTGGGCTGCGCACACTGCTGGACCACCCCCAGGTGCTGCGCACGCAGCTGACCGCTCTCGCGAAGGCCGCCGAGGGTCTGCCGGTCTACCTCGAGGTGATGGCTCCGATGGTGGCGGACCGCATCGATGCCAAGGCGTTCGCGGACGCGTGCCGTGAGGCCGGTCTGCAGGCCAAGTTCGGCGCAATGGTGGAGATTCCGTCGGCAGCGCTGCGGGCGCGTTCGATCCTGCAGGAGGTCGAGTTCCTGTCTCTGGGGACCAACGACCTCGCGCAGTACACCTTCGCCGCCGACCGTCAGGTGGGTGCCGTGTCCCGTCTGCAGGACCCGTGGCAGCCCGCGCTGCTGGACCTGGTCGCGGTGTCCGCCGAGGCGGCAAG
>NZ_JBQQCE010000794.1:0-2473 GCF_052245645.1 Streptomyces sp. KR55
ACATGGCACGCGGCAAGCTTCGGATCTACCTGGGTGCGGCGCCGGGGGTGGGCAAGACGTACGCGATGTTGTCCGAGGCGCACCGGCGGGTGGAGCGGGGCACGGACTGCGTGGTGGCGTTCGTGGAGCCCCACGGCCGGCTGCGCACCGAGGTGATGCTGCGCGGGCTGGAGCAGGTGCCGCGCAGGGAAGTCGAGTACCGGGGCGGGGTGTTCACCGAGATGGACGTGGACGCGGTGCTGGCCCGGCGGCCGAGGGTGGCGCTGGTGGACGAGCTGGCGCACACGAACGTCCCCGGTTCGCGCCATGCCAAGCGCTGGCAGGACGTGGAGGAGCTGCTGGCGGCGGGGGTCGATGTGGTCTCGACGGTGAACATCCAGCATCTGGAGTCCCTCGGTGATGTGGTGGAGTCGATCACGGGGGTACGGCAGCGGGAGACCGTCCCGGACGAGGTGGTGCGGCGGGCGGATCAGGTCGAGCTGGTGGACATGTCGCCGCAGGCGCTGCGGCGGCGGATGGCGCACGGCAACATCTACCGGCCGGACAGGGTGGATGCGGCGCTGTCGAACTACTTCCGGCCGGGCAATCTGACCGCGTTGCGGGAGCTGGCGCTGTTGTGGGTGGCGGACCGGGTCGACGAGTATCTGAAGCAGTACCGCAGTGATCACCGGGTGTCGAGGATCTGGGGTTCGCGGGAGCGGATCGTGGTGGGTCTGACGGGGGGCCCGGAGGGGCGGACGCTGATCCGGCGGGCGGCGCGGCTGGCGGAGAAGGGGGCCGGCGGTGAGGTGCTGGCGGTGTACATAGCGCGCAGCGACGGGCTCACGGCGGCCTCGCCGAAGGAACTCGCGGTGCAGCGCACGCTGGTCGAGGACCTGGGCGGGACCTTCCATCACGTGGTCGGCGACGACATACCCGCGGCCCTGCTGGACTTCGCCCGCGGGGTGAACGCCACCCAGATCGTGCTGGGTTCGTCGCGGCGCAAGAGCTGGCAGTACGTGTTCGGTCCGGGTGTGGGGGCGACGGTCGCCCGGGAGTCCGGTCCCGATCTGGACGTCCACATCGTCACCCACGACGAGGCCGCCAAGGGGCGTGGGCTGCCGGTGGCGCGCGGTGCGCGGCTGGGGCGGTCCCGGATCATCTGGGGCTGGCTGGTCGGCCTGGCCGGGCCGGTGATCCTGGCGGTTCTGCTGAGCACCGTTCACCCCGGCCTCGCCAACGACATGCTGCTGTTCCTGACGCTGACCGTGGCGGCCGCCCTGCTCGGCGGGCTCTACCCGGCGCTGGCCTCGGCGGCCTTCGGAACGTTTCTGCTCAACTACTTCTTCACACCGCCGCTGCACCGGCTGACCATCGCCGACCCGAAGAACATCGTCGCCCTGGTGATCTTCGTAGGCGTCGCGGTGTCGGTGGCGTCGGTGGTCGACCTCGCGGCCCGGCGCACGCATCAGGCGGCCCGGCTGCGGGCGGAGTCGGAGATCCTGTCGTTCCTGGCGGGCAACGTGCTGCGCGGCGAGACCAGCCTGGAGGCGCTGCTGGAGCGGGTGCGCGAGACCTTCGGCATGGAGTCGGCCGCCCTGCTGGAACGCGAGAGTGATGTCGATCCGTGGATCTGCGTGGGCCGGGTGGGCCTCGGCGGGCCGGTGGAACGGCCCGAGGAGGCGGACGTCGACATGCCGGTCGGCGACCATATGGCGCTCGCGCTGACCGGGCGGGTGCTGCCCGCCGAGGACCGCCGGGTGCTGGCCGCGTTCGCCGCGCAGGCCGTGGTCGTCCTGGACCGCCGCCGGCTCCAGGAGGAGGCCGACCAGGCCCGCACGCTGGCCGAGGGCAACCGCATCCGCACGGCCCTGCTGGCCGCCGTCAGCCATGACCTGCGCACGCCGCTGGCCGGCATCAAGGCGGCCGTCTCCAGCCTGCGGTCCGACGACGTGGCGTGGTCCGAGGAGGACCAGGCCGAACTGCTCGAAGGCATCGAGCAGGGCGCCGACCGCCTCGACCACCTGGTGGGCAACCTGCTCGACATGTCCCGTCTGCAGACCGGCACGGTCACGCCGCTCATTCGCGAGGTCGACCTCGACGAGGTGGTGCCGATGGCGCTGGGCGGCGTGTCCGGGGACAGCGTGGCGCTGGACGTCCCGGAGACGCTGCCGATGGTCGAGGTCGATGCCGGACTGCTGGAGCGTGCCGTGGCCAACGTCGTGGAGAACGCGGTCAAGTACAGCCCGCCGGACACGCCCGTGCTGGTCGCTGCCAGTGCCCTCGCGGACCGGGTCGAGGTCCGGGTCGTGGACCGCGGGCCGGGCGTTCCCGACGAGGCGAAGGAGCGGATCTTCGAGCCGTTCCAGCGCTACGGCGACGCCCCGCGCGGTGCCGGAGTCGGCCTGGGCCTCGCGGTCGCCCGGGGCTTCGCCGAGGCCATGGGCGGCACCCTCGACGCCGAGGACACACCCGGCGGCGGCCTCACCATGGT
>NZ_JBQQCE010000795.1:0-2464 GCF_052245645.1 Streptomyces sp. KR55
GCCCGCCGATGATGCGGGCGTGGTCGCGCAGGTACATGCGGAAGAGGGTCGCGACCTGGTCGTTGCGGGAGCGGCCGGCGCGCAGCTTGCCGCCGAGGTCGGGGCCCAGGCGCTCCAGCAGCCCGCGCTCCAGGGCCGTGTGCACGTCCTCGTCGGCGATCGTGCCGGTGAAGGACCCGTCGACCACGTCCGCTTCGAGCCGGTCGAGCCCGGCGATCATCCGGGTCAGCTCGTCCTCGGTGAGCAGCCCCGCCTTGTGCAGCACGCGCGCGTGGGCACGCGAACCGGCGATGTCGTACGGCGCCAGCCGCCAGTCGAAGTGGACGGACGCGGACAGCTTGGCCAGGGCCTCGGCGGGACCGTCGGCGAAACGGCCGCCCCAGAGCCGTACGTCACCGCTGTTGCTGCTCACTTGCTGTGCTCCTCGAAGATGGCGATGTGCGACCGCCTCCTCACCCTTCCAGGTGAAGAGGCGGCTGTCAGGCTCCGGTCGGATTAGCTAAACGTAGCACCCTTGTGGCAGAGTGTTACACGCACGCCCGGCGCCCAGGCGACGTCGGGCACCCTCCTCGGGCAGGTCGCGAGGCCTGACCGACCAGCGTCCGGAGGGACGTGCCACACGGGTTGACGGCTCTTGCCACTCAGCACCAGGACACGAAGGCGATTGGCTCACTTCCCTGAGCAACAGCCAGGCTCCGAGGCCAGTCAGAGACGCTAGTGCGGGTGAGGTGCGTACCCGCGGCCAAGACCGCGGGGAAGCCTTACGCCAAGTCGCGCTTGGCCGCGATCTTCGACGACAGGCTGTAGATGTCGATGAAGCCCTTGGCCGCGGACTGGTCGAAGGTGTCGCCCGTGTCGTAGGTCGCGAGGTTGAAGTCGTAAAGCGACTCCTGCGAGCGCCGGCCGGTGACGACGGCGCGGCCGCCGTGCAGGGTCATCCGGACGTCGCCGGAGACATGCTGGTTGGCCTCGTTGATGAAGCCGTCCAGGGCGCGCTTGAGGGGGGAGAACCACAGGCCGTCGTAGACCAGTTCGCCCCAGCGCTGCTCGACCTGCCGCTTGTAGCGGGCGAGTTCGCGCTCGACGGTGACGTTCTCCAGCTCCTGGTGGGCGGTGATCAGCGCGATCGCGCCCGGGGCCTCGTACACCTCACGGGACTTGATGCCCACCAGCCGGTCCTCGACCATTTCGATCCGGCCGATGCCCTGGGCGCCGGCGCGCTCGTTGAGCTGCTGGATGGCCTGCAGGACGGTGACGGGCTTGCCTTCGACGGCGACCGGGACGCCCTCCTTGAAGGTGATGATCACCTCGTCCTCGTCGCGCGGCGTCGCCGGGTTCTGGGTGTACTCGTAGATGTCCTCGATCGGGGCGTTCCAGATGTCCTCGAGGAAGCCGGTCTCGACGGCGCGGCCGAAGACGTTCTGGTCGATGGAGTACGGGGACTTCTTGGTGGTCGCGATCGGGAGGTTCTTCTCCTCGCAGAAGGCGATGGCCTTGTCGCGGGTCATCGCGTAGTCGCGGACCGGGGCGATGCACTTCAGGTCGGGGGCGAGGGCGACGATGCCGGCCTCGAAGCGGACCTGGTCGTTGCCCTTGCCGGTGCAGCCGTGGGCGACCGTGGTGGCGCCGTGCTTCTTGGCGGCGGCGACGAGGTGCTTGACGATCGTCGGCCGGGAGAGCGCGGAGACCAGCGGGTAGCGGTCCATGTAGAGGGCGTTGGCCTTGATCGCCGGGAGGCAGTACTCCTCGGCGAACTCGTCCTTGGCGTCGGCGACCTCGGCCTCGACGGCGCCGCAGGCGAGCGCGCGCTTGCGGATGACGTCCAGGTCCTCGCCGCCCTGGCCGACGTCCACGGCAACGGCGATGACCTCGGCGCCCGTCTCCTCGGCGATCCAGCCGATGGCGACAGAGGTGTCCAGGCCTCCCGAGTAGGCGAGTACGACGCGCTCGGTCACGGGTTTCTCCTCACACTGCATTCGCTGACATGCATGAGTATGCAGGAGGCTGCATGATTCGTCAATGCGGTGCCTGCAGGACCGGAAATCTCGTCGGCGGGTGAACATCCGAAACCGCTTTCCCGTACTTCCCACCGAACACCGGCGCCGGTTCTGTCAACACCCACCCCCGACCCAAGTGAGGCTTCCGCATGTCCAGGGCTCTTCCGAAGTACAACAAGCGCCGCGTCGCGATGATCGGCGGCGTGTCAGCGGTGGTGTTGTCCGGGGCGCTGATCGCCGGCTCCGCCTTGGCCGGGGAGACGCCCGAGAACGGCGCGCAGGCGACGACGAAGGCGGCGGCCGGCACCATCAGCTGCCCCGAAGTGGCGTCCCAGCTGCCGGCGATCCCGGCGTCCGCGCAGGCCGAGGTCGACCGCAACCTGGCGCTGCTCGACACCCAGATCGACGAGGCCGACAAGCGCCTGAACGAAACCGTCGGGCAGGGCGGACCCGACTTCGTCCAGAAC
>NZ_JBQQCE010000796.1:0-2448 GCF_052245645.1 Streptomyces sp. KR55
ATGTCCGCCTTGGCGAGGGCCTCGGGGGACTGCTCGTCGTTCTCGGTCACCGTGCGCGAGATGACCAGTCCGTGCCGGCAGAAGCCGCCGTCGCCGGGGCAGTCGTAGGTGCCGTCCGTCGTCATCATGACGTTGTCCGTGGTGACGTTCTCCGGCCGGACCCAGCCGTCGAGCAACGGCAGGGTGATGCCGTTGAGTTCGTCGACGACGACGGCCGGGTCGTCGGCGGACGGTTCGAAGGTGGCGGCCGACGGTTCGGGGGTGGACGCCGACGGTGCAGGTGTCGCACTGGTCGTGGCTGGGGTGGGTGCCGCGGTGTTCGCCTCCGTGCCGCCCCCGTTGCCGTCGTCGCCGAGGACGACCGCCCCGGTGACGATCGCGGCGACCAGGACCACCCCGGCGGCGGTGAGGGCGACGGCCTTCGCGCGCGCGGACGTGCCGGCCGTCGGGGACGGCGGGCCGGGGACCTCCGGTGTGCGCCGGTGGTCCGTCCAGGCCGTGCCGTCCCACCAGCGTTCGACGTGCGGGGCCGACGGATCGCGGTACCAGCCGGGCGGGGGCGTCATGCTCATCCCGGCACTGTAGGACGACTCCTACAGCGGTGTGACGTACGCCCCCGAGATCCCGCCGTCCACCAGGAAGTCGGTGGCGTTGACGAAGGAGGAGTCGTCGCTGGCCAGGAAGGCGACCGCGGCGGCGATCTCCTCGGCTTCGGCGAACCGGCCGAGCGGGATGTGGACGAGCCGGCGTGCGGCGCGCTCCGGGTCCTTGGCGAACAGCTCCTGGAGGAGCGGGGTGTTGACCGGGCCCGGGCAGAGGGCGTTCACGCGGATGCCCTCGCGGGCGAACTGCACGCCGAGTTCGCGGGACATGGCGAGCACGCCGCCCTTGGATGCGGTGTACGAGATCTGCGAGGTCGCGGCCCCCATCCGCGCCACGAACGACGCCGTGTTGATGATCGACCCCTTGCCCTGGCGCCGCATGTAGGGGATGGCCGCCTTGCAGCACAGGTAGACGGAGGTGAGGTTGACCTCCTGGACCCGCTTCCAGGCCTCCAGGCCGGTCTCCAGGATGGAGTCGTCGTCGGGCGGGGAGATGCCGGCGTTGTTGAAGGCGATGTCGACGCTTCCGTAGGTGTCGTACGCCGTCCTGAACAGGGCCTCGACCTGCTCGGGGTCGGTGACGTCGACCTTCGCGAAGAGGCCGCCGACCTCCTCGGCGGCCGCTTTGCCGCGCTGCTCGTCGACATCACCGCAGACGACGTGCGCGCCCTCGGAGGCGAGCCGGCGGGCGGTGGCGAGGCCGATGCCGCTGCCGGCTCCGGTGACGACGGCGGTGCGGCCGACGAGCCGGCGGCAGATGATGTCTTCGCTCACTGTGCGGGGCCCTCCGTGCTGATGAAGACGTTCTTGGTTTCGGTGAAGGCGGCCAGTGCGTCCGGTCCGAGTTCGCGGCCGATGCCGGACTGTTTGAAGCCGCCGAACGGGGTCCAGTAGCGGACGCTGGAGTGGGAGTTGACGGACAGGTTGCCGGCCCGGACCGCCTGCGAGACGCGCAGGGCGCGGCCGATGTCGCGGGTCCAGATGGAGCCGGAGAGGCCGTAGTCGGTGGCGTTGGCCAGGCGGACGGCGTCGGCCTCGTCGTCGAAGGGCAGGACGACGGCGACGGGGCCGAAGACCTCCTCGACGGCCACGCGCGCGTGCGGGTCGACTCCGGTCAGCACGGTCGGCGGGAACCAGAAGCCGGGGCCTTCGGGGGCCTTGCCGCGGATGCCCTGGGCGTCGGTCGGGACGTAGGAACGGACGCGGTCCAGCTGGGCCTTGGAGATGAGGGGGCCCATGTCGGTCTTCTCGTCGGCGGGGTCGCCGACGGTCACGGCCTCGATCGCCGGGGCGAGCAGCTCCAGGAACCGGTCGTGGGCGGAGCGCTGGACGAGGATGCGGGTGCGGGCGCAGCAGTCCTGGCCGGAGTTGTCGAGGAAGGACATGGGTGCGGCGGCCGCTGCGGCTTCGAGGTCGGCGTCGGCGAAGACGATGTTGGGGCTCTTGCCGCCGAGTTCGAGGGTGACGCGCTTGAGGAGGGCCGAGCCCTTGGCCAGCACCTGTTTGCCCACGGCCGTCGACCCGGTGAAGACGATCTTCGCCACGCCCGGATGCTCGACGAGTGCGTTCCCCGTGACGGGGCCGTGTCCGGGCAGCACCTGGAACAGGCCCTCGGGCAGGCCCGCCTCCAGGGCGAGTTCGGCCAGGCGGAGTGCGGTGAGCGGGGTTGTCTCGGCGGGCTTGAGGATGACCGCGTTGCCTGCGGCGAGCGCCGGTGCCGTGCCCCAGGCCGCGATCGGCATGGGGAAGTTCCAGGGCGCGATCACGCCGACCACGCCGAGCGGTTCGAGGATCGTGACGTCGAGGCCGCCCGCAAACGGGATCTGACGTCCGGTCAGCCGCTCCA
>NZ_JBQQCE010000797.1:0-2446 GCF_052245645.1 Streptomyces sp. KR55
GGACAGCTCGATCAGCGGCCGGGCGAGGCCGCCCAGCGCGGCGTCCAGGACCTGGCGGGTGCCCGAGCCCTTCTCCCGGAGGACCAGCGGCGTAGCCGCCAGTTCCTCGGCCGGCAGCGGGCGGCGTCGGCGGGCCCAGGGGTGGCCGGGTGCTGTGACGACGATCAGGTGGTCGTGGGCGATGACGACCGAGTCCAGCCCGGTCGGCACCGTCAGTCCCTCCACGAAGCCCAGGTCGGCCTCGTCGGCCAGCAGCCGCTCCGCCACGGCCGCCGAGTTGCCCGCGAGCAGTGACACCGCCGTGTCCGGTCGCTGGGCGCGCAGCGCCAGCAGCCAGCCCGGCAGCAGGTACTCGGCGATCGTCATGCTGGCCGCGACCCGCAGCCGCGAGTCCCGCCGGTCCCGCAGCGCCTGTGCCCCCGCGTCGAAGGCCTCCGCCGCCTCGACGACCCGGCGTGCCCAGTCGGTCACCAGCGCACCGGCGTCCGTGAGCTGCGATCCGCGCGGGGATCGGTCCACCAGGGCCACGCCCAGCTGCCGCTCCATGGAGCGGATCCGGCTGCTGGCCGCCGGCTGGGTGATGCCGACCTCACGGGCCGCCGCGCCGAGGCTGCCCAGCCGGGCCACCGCCAGCAGCAGCTCCAGCGCGCCCAGATCCGGCACCCGGTGCGCCAGCGAGCCACCGTTCGTGGACGGCCGCCCGTTCTCCTGCTCCTCCGACCAGCTCATAACTCCACCTTATGCCTCGATAGAGGCATACTCCCTGGCTCCCCGGTGGCGGCCTGCTCAGCGGAGAGCTGCTCGCAGGGCCTCGCCCAGCACCCGTGGTGCCTCGACGAGCGACGGCCCGTACCACGTCAGGTGCCGGCCGCTGACGAGTGCGCACGACAGCCCCGCGAAGGCCTCCGGGCCGTCGTCTGCGGTGAAGCGGTAGGGCTCGTCCGGCAGCACGACCACGTCCGGTGCCGCCGCGCGCAGGTCCTCCAGGGGGATCCGTGGATAGCGGTCCGCGTGGCCCGCGTACAGGTGGTCGACGCCGAGGCGGGCCAGTACGTCGCCCGCGAAGGTGTCCCGGCCCAGCACCATCCACGGCCGCCGCCAGATCGGCACCACGGCGGTCGTACGAGGGTCCAGGACGGGTGGCCGCGACCAGGCCGCCTCGGCCTCGTCCAGCCACCGCGGCCGGGACCCGGCACCGCAGGCGTCCAGCACCCGGGCCAGCTCACGGAAGGCCTGCGGCACGTCCCGCACCTCGGTCACCAGTACCTCGACGCCGGCGGCGCGCAGGGCGTCGAGGTCGGGGGCGCGGTTCTCCTCCTCGTTGGCGATCACCAGGTCGGGGGCGAGGGCGAGGATACGCTCGGCCTTGGGGTTCTTGGTGCCGCCGACGCGGATGACGTCGAGATCCGCCGGACGGGTGCACCAGTCGGTGGCGCCGGCCAGAGCGCCGGGCACGGACACCGCCACGGCCTCCGTCAGCGACGGCACCAGCGAGACGACCCGCACTACCGGGGCTTGTCGTGGACGGCCTCGATGTGCTCGGCCACGGCGACGACGAGGACCCGTGTGTCCGGCTCGGCGGCCCGCCAGCGGTGCCGGACACCGCCCGTGAGGTACAGCGTGTCGCCGCGGCCCAGGCGATAGGCGCGCCCCTCCGCCTCGATCTCCACCGCGCCGTCCGCGACGTACATCAACTGGTCGTTGCGGTACTGGAATTCACGCCCGGCGTCATGGTCGCCAGTGAACTCCGAGGCATGCATCTGATGGTGACCACGCACCAGGGAGCGCACCTGCGGTTCGGGCGTCGGCTCGGTGCTCTCGCAGCGCACCACGTCGACGCTGCACGCCGGGTCGGCGGCCGCGAGGAGTTCGACGGCGGTGGTGCGCAGGGCGTCGGCGACCTTCTCCAGGGAGCTGCGGCTGGGTCGCGCCCGGTCGTTCTCCACCTGGCTCAGGAAGGGGACCGACAGGCCGCTGCGCTCGGCCACGACGGCGAGGGTGAGCTCCAGGGCGCGGCGCCGCCGCCGTACGGCCGCGCCTACTCGAAGGGACTGCTCTTTGTGGTCGCCCATCGCTCCGGCTCCCTCCTTCGCTCGTCGCTCGCTCCTCATGCGCCGCTGTCCGGGCGCACTCCGTTCTGATGAGTTCTCTGCACCCTACGCATGTTCGGCAAACCGTTTCATGCGCCTGTCACATCGCCGTCACACCGGATGCCTCCCGACCTCACAGTTCGCGCCAGTGGATCGGCCCTCACAGTGGTCTTACGCGGGCGTCCTTCTCACTGCAACGCGTGAGGCTCGCCAGATGTTCTCACCACAGCGGCGGCAGCCACACGGTCGAGCGGACGAGGCTCGGGCAGGGCGTAGCTCTTCGTGGTTGGCCGGATCCTTTTCGTTCCTTCCACTGTCCGGGTACGGGGCAATGCCACGAGGGGTGGGTTTCACCT
>NZ_JBQQCE010000798.1:0-2412 GCF_052245645.1 Streptomyces sp. KR55
CGGGGGGCTGCCGCTCGGCGCCACCGTCGCCTTCGGCCGGGCCGCCGAGCTGCTCCGGCCCGGTCACCACGGCACGACCTTCGGCGGCAACCCGGTCGCCTGCGCCGCCGGGCTCGCCGTCCTCGACGCCATCGCGAACGAGGGCCTGCTGGAGAATGTCAAGCGGCAGAGCGAGAAACTGCGGGACGGAATCGAGTCCCTGGGCCATCCGCTGGTCGGCCATGTCCGGGGCGCGGGCCTGCTCCTGGGTATGGTGCTCACCAAGCCGCTCGCGCCGCAGGTGCAGCAGGCGGCTCAGGACGCCGGATTCCTGGTCAACGCGCCCGCCCCCGATGTCGTACGGCTCATGCCGCCGCTGAACCTCGGCGACGACGAAGTGGCGGCGCTTCTCCAGGCGTTGCCCGGCATCCTCGACGCAAGCCACGGGGACGGACGAGCCGGAGAATGAGACGACGATGAGTCACGCGCAGGACCACGGGCACGCAGGGCCTGCCGTGCCGCAGACCCGCACCGCACGCCACCGCCGGATCGTGGACATCCTCAACCGGCAACCGGTGCGCTCCCAGAGCCAGTTGGCGAAGCTTCTCGCCGACGACGGGCTGACCGTCACCCAGGCGACGCTCTCCCGGGACCTGGACGAGCTGAACGCGGTGAAGATCCGCAACACCGACGGCGACCTCATCTACGCGGTGCCCAGCGAGGGCGGTTTCCGTACCCCGCGGGCGCCGCTGGGGGAGTCGGCGAAGGAGGAGCGGATGCGGCGGCTGTCGCAGGAGCTGCTGATCTCCGCGGAGGCCTCCGCCAACCTCGTGGTCCTGCGCACCCCGCCCGGAGCCGCGCAGTTCCTGGCCTCGGCCATCGACCAGGCCGAACTGCACGACATCCTGGGCACGATCGCCGGTGACGACACCCTGCTGCTGATCAGCCGGCAGCCGGACGGCGGGCAGGCACTCGCCGAGCACCTGCTGCGGCTGGCCCAGAACGGCCACTGACGCCCCGCCGGTTCACCCCAGCCGGGCGGCCAGCCCTCCCGTGCAGCGCACCTCGTCGCCCGCCGTGATCAGCAGCGCCTCCACGTCCGGCAGCGACTCCAGCCACGCCAGCCCCTCCCGCGAGTCCATCGCGAAGGCCGCCGTGGCCCAGCAGTCCGCCCAGGTCAGCCGGGGCGCCACCACGGTCACGGCGACAAGGTCCGTCACCGCGGACTTCCCGGTGCGCGGGTCGACGATGTGGGCGCCGCGTTCGGCGGTGCCGGACGTGGCCACGGCGAGCTCGTCCAGTCCGGCGGCGGAGATCACCGCCGCCAGCCCGCCCGGCCGCAGCGGATCCGACACGCCGACCCGCCAGGGCCGCTGCGGGCCGGGTGCGCCGAGCAGCTGAACGTCACCGCCGCCGTTGACGCTCACCCCGCTCACCCCGGCCGCCGCCAGCCGCCGGGCCGCCCGCTCGACGGCCCAGCCCTTGACGATCCCGGTCGGATCGAGCCGTCCCTCGTACGACATGCTGAACCAGCCCTCGCTGATCCGCTCCGCCTCGGCACCGAGCTCCAGCACCAGGGCGACGTCGGGATCGCACTCCTCGACGGTCACCTCGCCGCGGGCCAGCCGTGAGACCTGACTGTCCTCGCGGTAGGTGCTGAACACCTCGTCGACCCGATGGAGTCCGGCGATCGCCTCGTCGAGGACCGCCTGGACCGTGCGGGGATCCCCGCCGCGGACGTCGAAGGAGAAGACGGTCCCCATCGCCTCCTCCGCCCGGCGTACCGCGGCGGGAGCCTGTGCGGGTTCGGTCACCGGCTCAGCCACCGGCCTGGTCCAGGGCCGACTGCAGGGACTGCTTGTAGCCGGTGCTGGTGTAGGTGGCCCCGGACACGGCGTCGATGTCGGCGCTGCCTGCTGCCACGGCCGCCTGGTTGAGCTGAGGCACGGCATCGGCGGTGATCTGGCTGCTGCGGCCGCCGCTGGGTGCCTGCACCGCCTCGGCCTGGGTGACCTTCCCGCCGCTGACGGTGACACGGACCTGGACCGGCCCGTACTGGGTCTGGGCGACCTCGCCGGTGACGGTCCGGGCCTGGGCGCTGCCCGAGCCCTGGTCCGCGGCGCCGCCGCCCCCGGCCTGGATCTGGTCCAGGGCGGACTGCAGGGACTGCTTGTAGCCGGTGCTGGTGTAGGTGGCCCCGGACACGGCGTCGATGTCGGCGCTGCCGGCGGTGACGGTGGCCTGGTTGAGCTGGGGTACGGCGTCGGCGGTGATCTGGGTGCTGCGGCCGCCGCTGGGTGCCTGCACCGCCTCGGCCTGGGTGATCTTCCCGTTGCTCACGGTCAGCCGTACCTGCACCGGGCCGTACTGGGTCTGGGCGACCTCGCCGGTGACCGTGCCGCTGCCGGCGGCCTGGGCGCCGCCCTGGGGTGA
>NZ_JBQQCE010000799.1:0-2381 GCF_052245645.1 Streptomyces sp. KR55
CTCAAATCCAGGGCAGTATGTCTGAAATATCCTGTCCTGACAGAGGCTGACCAGGACTTTTCCGCTGTTCTCGCTGACTCTGGCGGACTTGACCGCTAGTCTCCGACGAGAGTGAACGGGCAAGCGTGTTGCTCGTGGCTCCCCAGGTGTGGGGCGACTAGGTTCCTCACCGGTCCGTATCCGACAGTTCGACATCCGAGGTGACGTAGGCGTGGCTCTTCCGCCCCTTACCCCCGAACAGCGCGCAGCCGCGCTCGAAAAGGCCGCCGCGGCTCGCCGGGAGCGGGCCGAGGTCAAGAATCGACTCAAGCACTCCGGCGCCTCCCTTCACGAGGTCATCAAGCAGGGCCAGGAGAACGACGTCATCGGCAAGATGAAGGTCTCCGCCCTGCTCGAGTCCCTGCCGGGCGTGGGCAAGGTCCGCGCCAAGCAGATCATGGAGCGACTCGGCATCTCCGAGAGCCGCCGCGTGCGTGGTCTCGGGTCCAACCAGATCGCCTCCCTCGAGCGCGAGTTCGGCAGCACCGGTTCCTGACTTCCTCCGGGACACCGGGACTGGTCCCGGGCACTCCCGGATTGCTGGAATAATCGCTGCATGAGCGAACGTCCGCGGCTGACCGTGCTCTCCGGACCCTCCGGGGTCGGCAAGAGCACGGTCGTCGCCCATCTGCGCAAGGAACACCCCGAGGTCTGGCTCTCGGTCTCGGCGACGACCCGCAAGCCCCGCCCCGGCGAACGGCACGGAGTCCACTACTTCTTCGTCACCGACGAGGAGATGGACAAGCTGATCGCCAACGGCGAGCTGCTGGAGTGGGCCGAGTTCGCCGGCAACCGCTACGGCACGCCGCGTGCGGCCGTACTGGAGCGGCTGGAGGCGGGCGAGCCCGTCCTGCTGGAGATCGACCTCCAGGGCGCCCGGCAGGTTCGTGAGTCCATGCCCGAGGCGCAGCTGGTGTTCCTGGCCCCGCCCTCCTGGGAGGAGCTGGTCCGCAGACTGACCGGCCGGGGCACCGAGCCGCCCGAGGTGATCGAGCGCCGGCTTCGGGCCGCGAAGGTCGAGCTGGCGGCCGAGCCGGAGTTCGACGTGACCCTGGTCAACACCTCCGTCGAGGACGTGGCGCGCGAGCTGCTAGCCTTGATGGACGTCGTGTGATCGTGACTGACTGATCACCCTGACTGATTCTTTCCCATCCATCGGAAGGTAGAGCGTGTCCTCTTCCATCTCCGCGCCCGAGGGCATCATCAACCCGCCGATCGACGAGCTCCTCGAGGCCACCGACTCGAAGTACAGCCTCGTGATCTACGCGGCCAAGCGGGCCCGC
The DNA here is from genome assembly GCF_052245645.1 of Streptomyces sp. KR55. Taxonomy (NCBI): domain Bacteria; kingdom Bacillati; phylum Actinomycetota; class Actinomycetes; order Kitasatosporales; family Streptomycetaceae; genus Streptomyces; species Streptomyces sp. KR55. The sequence goes on from NZ_JBQQCE010000799.1 coordinate 1,323, forward strand.
CAGATCAACGCGTACTACTCGCAGCTCGGCGAGGGCCTCCTCGAGTACGTCGGTCCGCTCGTCGACACCCACGTCCACGAGAAGCCGCTCTCGATCGCCCTGCGCGAGATCAACGCGGGGCTGCTGACCTCCGAGGCCGTCGAGGGCCCGGCGCAGTAGTATTTTCTGCTCGCAGCAGTCTTATCCACAGGCCCGGCAGCGCGACTGCCGGGCCTGTGGTCTGCTCGGGGGTGCGGGGTCGTCCCCCGCGATGATGCAGTGTGGAGTCGTACGTTGCCGAGTCCGGGGAGAGACGGTGGACAAGCCCAAGGTCGTTCTGGGGGTCAGTGGCGGCATCGCCGCGTACAAGGCCTGTGAGCTGCTGCGCAGACTCACGGAGTCCGGTCATGACGTCCGTGTCGTTCCCACCGCCTCCGCCCTGCACTTCGTCGGTGCCGCGACCTGGTCCGCCCTGTCCGGCAACCCCGTCTCGACGGAGGTCTGGGACGACGTCCACGAGGTGCCGCATGTGCGCATCGGCCAGCAGGCCGACCTGGTGGTCGTCGCCCCGGCCACGGCCGACACGCTCGCCAAGGCCGCCCACGGCCTCGCCGACGACCTCCTGACGAACACCCTGCTCACCGCCCGCTGCCCGGTCGTCTTCGCCCCCGCCATGCACACGGAGATGTGGGAGCACCCGGCCACCCAGGAGAACGTGGCGACGCTGCGCCGCCGCGGCGCGGTCGTCATCGAGCCCGCCGTCGGGCGGCTCACCGGCGTCGACACCGGCAAGGGCCGGCTGCCCGACCCGGGCGAGATCTTCGAGGTCTGCCGCCGCGTCCTGGCCCGGGGCGTCATCGAGCCGGACCTCCGGGGCCGCCATGTCGTCGTCAGCGCCGGTGGCACCCGCGAGCCCCTCGACCCGGTCCGCTTCCTCGGCAACCGCTCCTCCGGCAAGCAGGGCTACGCCCTCGCCCGTACGGCCGCCGCCCGCGGAGCCCGGGTCACCCTGGTCGCGGCGAACACCACCGGCCTGCCCGACCCGGCCGGCGTGGACGTCGTCCCGGTCGGAACGGCCGT